>VAXY01000221.1 GCA_005885085.1 Actinomycetota bacterium
CCTTGTAGAAGCCGTAGACGGGCCTCGGGAGCAGCGCCAGCAGCAGCCCGAGCGGGGACGCGAGCACGAAGGCGGCGAAGAGGTAGGCAGCCTTGACGCCGTCCGAATATGCCCCGTGGACCACGGGCCACCACATCAGCACGCCGGCGACGAAGTACGTGAGGTGCTCGACGTGCAGCAGCGAATGCGGCCGGTTGAGCGCAGCGTCGTAGATCACCGGGATGTGCCAGACGAAGTACGTCGCGAGCCAGAGCGGCAACGCGATCAGCGGATGAATGAAGCGGGCGACGGTCCGTCCGAGCGCGGGCGCGACCGCATAGACGACCAGCCCAGGCGCCCACTCGGCCGTGGCGACGTTCTGGAGGAAATGGATCGAGAGCAGGTAGTGGAGCGCGATCGTGTGCAGCGGCGTGATGTACACCGCGAGCAGGAGGATGACGGCGAGGTCGAACGCGGCCCGTTGTCTCGTATCCGACGGCCAGCGCCGCTGGCTCAGGTAGTAGGCCGCCGCAAGCGCAGCGATGACGAGAAGCACGTCCCAGTGCAGCGCCCACGAGTACGGATGCACGGCGCTACGCTACTCGTTGCTCGTGCGGGCGTAGCTTAGTGGAAAAGCACTGGGTTTCCACCCCAGGTACGCGAGTTCGATCCTCGCCGCCCGCTTGTTCTGTCCGGACGTGTAGGTACGTTTTCCAAAGTGAAAACGCATGAACGCGAACTGGCGCGTCGCCTGCGGAAGACAGAAGGCGCGTCGATCAAAGATATCGCGCGCCGTGTCGGCGTCTCCGTTTCATCGGTGAGCGGGTGGGTGCGCGACATCGAGCTGACTCCAGACCAGCATGCTGCTCTGCAGCTTCGGAACGTTGCCTACAACCGGCAAATGAGCGGCACCTGGAAGCAAGCCGCAAATCGTCGGGCCGAGCGTGCCTGGTATCAACAAGAAGGACGCCGAATGGCGCGGACAGCGGGTCCCTTGTATGTCGCCGGTTGCATGCTGTTTTGGGCGGAAGGCGGGAAGCATCGAAACTCGCTGCGCTTCACGAACTCGGACCCCGAGATGGTGCGCTTCTTCGTCAAGTTTCTCCGCGAGTGCTTCGAGATCGAAGACTCAGTGATCCGCTTGACATGCAACCTTTTTGCGGACCATCTCGTCCAGCAGCGTCAGATCGAACGGTTCTGGCTTGACGTAGCCGGCCTTCCCGAGCAATGCCTATGCAAGTCGTCCGTGAACGTCTATTCGAAGTACAGCCAGAAGAAACGCCGGAACAAGCTGCCATACGGCACATGTCGGATCAGCGTCTCGCGAACGCGCGTCGTGCAGAACGTTTTCGGCGCGATCCAGGAGATCGGCGGTTTCACGCGGGAGGCCTGGCTGGAATAGAGCTTGGGTGCCCGAGAGCGCGGATCAGCGTCACAACCGGGAGCTGATCGAGCTCCTCAACGAGTTGCGCGTGGCGCTTCCCGGCGTGCAGGTGCTGTTCGCCTTCCTGCTCGCGGTGCCGTTCGCGAACGGCTTCCCGAAGCTCGGGCGTTTCGACCGCGACGTCTTCTTCGCCGCGTTCGTCGCCGCCGCGCTCTCGACGGTGCTGTTGATCGCGCCGAGCTCCTATCACCGCCTGCGCTGGCGACAGCACGACAAGGAGCGAATGCTGCGCGTCTCGAACGTGCTCACGATTGCCGGCCTGTTCTTCCTCGCCGTGTCGATCACGTGCGCCGTGTTCGTGATCACCGACTTCCTCTTCCATCGCGCGTGGGCGGCGACGTTCGCCGCCATCGTCGGCGCCGCGTTTGTCTTGCTGTGGTACGGGCTGCCGCTCGGCGCGGCGATCAGGGATCTTCGGAAATCTCCACGCGCTCGATGATCGCGTCGTCGCGCGGCCTGTCGTTCGAGTCGCTCGGCAGGTTGGAGATCGTGTCCGCAACTTCCATCCCCGAGGTGACGCGGCCGAACACCGTGTGCTTGCCGTCGAGCCAGGGACACGCGTCGGCGGTGACGACGAAGAACTGGCTGCCGTTCGTGTTCGGCCCCGCGTTCGCCATCGCGAGCGCGCCGCGGTCGACCTTGTGCTGGTTGAACTCGTCCTCGAACTGATAGCCGGGCCCGCCGCTGCCGGTCCCGGTGGGGTCGCCGCCCTGGATCATGAAATCCGGAATCACGCGGTGGAAGATCAGCCCGTCGTAGAAGCCGTCGCGCGCGAGCTTCACGAAATTCCCGACGGTCTTCGGCGCGTCGTCGGGATAGAGCTCGAGCCCGATCGCGCCCTGGCTGGTGTGCAGAGTGGCGTTCATCTCAACGTGTCCGCGAGCGGCTCGATTGCAGCCGCGGTCGGCTCGAGCTCGCCCGACTCCAGCTTACGCGCGATCTCGCGGGCGAGCTCCTCGGCCTCGCTCTCCTGATCGGGGTCGAGCACGGTGTTGACGGCTGCGAGCACGTGGCCGCCCGCATGGAGCTCGACGTCGACCGTCTCGAGCTGGGCGCGCGGAATGTAGGGGTCTTCGGGGACGCCGACGTGCACGACGACATGACGGCCGTCCGGCAGCGTCGCGGATTCTTCGACAGTCCGGCCTCGGAGGCTCACGGAACCGGAATCTATCGTCCGATCCAGGCACGATGCTGCACCCCGTGCCGGCGGATCGCGAGCGTTTCGTCCACTTCCGACCGCGGACCGTGTTCGTCGTCATCGGCATCCTCGTTGCCTCGTTCATCACGCTGAAGATCCTGTGGATCTCGCGTCACGTCCTCTCGTGGATCTTCATCGCGCTGTTCCTCGCGCTCGCGCTCAACCCGGCTGTCGACCGCCTCCAGCACCGGCTCAAGCGGCGAGGCCTCGCGACCGGGATCGTCTTCATCGGCGCGCTCGTCGCCGTCGCACTGGTCGGCTGGCTGTTCATTCCCACTCTGGTCGACCAGGTGAACAACTTCGCGCACAAGGTCCCCGACTACCTCGACAACCTGACGAAGGGCCGCGGCCGGCTCGGGTTCCTCCAGAGCAAGTACCACCTCGTCGACAAGGCGCGAAAGGCGCTGCGTGAGGGCGGGGCTTCGAAGTTGTTCGGCATCTCGGGGACGGCGCTCGCCGTCGCGAAGGGCGTGGTGACGGTTGTGCTCGCGACGGTGACGATCGCCTTCATGACGTTCTTCATGCTGCTCGAGGGCCCGAACTGGATCGAACGCTTCTTCTTGCTGCTGAAGCCGGCCTCGCGAACGCGCTGGCGGGCCGTCGCCCACGACATCTACCGCACGGTGGGCGGCTACGTGACCGGGAACCTGCTGATCAGCCTGATTGCTGGCACCCTCACTGCGATCGTGCTGGCGATCATGAACGTTCCATACGCGATCGCTCTCGGTCTGATCGTCGGGATTCTCGATCTGATCCCGCTTGCCGGGGCGACGATCGCGGCAATCATCGTCGGCGCGGTCGCATTCCTGCACTCGGTGCCGGCCGGAATTGTCGTCGTCGTTTTCTTCATCGTCTATCAGCAGGTCGAGAACCACATCCTGCAGCCGGTCGTCTACGGCCGGACCGTCCAGCTCTCGCCGCTCGCCGTACTGATCTCGGTGCTGATCGGCGCCGAGCTCGCGGGCGTCCTGGGCGCTTTGGCAGCGATCCCGGTCGCCCGCACCCTGCAGGCGATCGTCCTGGACTGGCTGCGCCACCGCCTGAAACCGGCTAACTCGTTCGAGGGATGTCACCGGTGCGAGACGCGCCGATTCAGGGTGCATGGGGAGTCGCACCTTCCGCCTCCTTGCGCTCGCGATCACGGCGTTCAGCCTGTGGATCGTCGCGTCGCCCGCCGGTGCGACCGCAGACCGTCCGGCCACGGCGATGTCGACTCTCGAGCAGGGCGTCCTGACAGACCTCAACTCCCTGCGCTCGCAGCACGGCCTCGCTCCGCTGCGGCTCTCGTCGCGCCTCACCGCCGCCGCGCGCCAGCATTCGTCCGAGATGGCCGCTCGTGGCTACTTCAGCCACGACTCGGCGAACGGCTCGTCCTTCGACCGGCGCATCGGGCGCTACTACCCGATGGGCAGTAGCCACTACTGGTCGGTCGGAGAGAACCTGCTCTGGTCGTCCCCCGACGTCGATGCGGGCGGCGCCCTGTCGATGTGGTGGAACAGTCCCGAGCATAGAAAAAACATGCTCACCGCACGCTGGCGTGAGATCGGCCTGTCGGCCGTGCATGTCATGGCCGCGCCCGGCACGTACGGCGGTCGGGAGGTCACGATCGTGACCACCGACTTCGGCGTCCGCCACTAACCGGCCGCACAAAATCCGGCACGCCGCGCGCGCCATGATGACTTTGCGCGGTACGGGCCAGTGCGAGTGCGCCTGGGAGGATTCGAACCTCCGACCCGCGGCTTAGAAGGCCGCCGCTCTGTCCACTGAGCTACAGGCGCCCGCAGAAAAGCGTAATCCACGCCTAGCGGAAGGCGTCTCCGGCGAGCGCCGGCAAAGCCGGCGCTCGCGGCGTTAGCCCCGAGGCTTCGGCGGGAACGCGATTCTGGACAACTCACAGGGGGTTACTCATGGCTGATGAGCTGAAGGGGAAGAAGATCGCGTTTCTGGCTGCAGACATGTTCGAAGAGGTTGAGCTGACCGAGCCGTGGAAGGCGCTCGAGAAGGCCGGCGCGGAGCTGGAGCTCGTCTCGCTCGACGACGGCGAGGTGCAGGGCTTCGACCACTACGACAAGGCCGGCTCGTTCAAGGTCGACAAGACGGTCGAAGAGGCGAGCGCCTCCGACTACGACGCACTCGTTCTGCCGGGCGGGGTCGGCAATCCGGACAACCTCCGCCAAGACGAGAACGCGGTCCACTTCGTCCGGGACTTCTTCGAGCAGGGCAAGCCGGTCGGGGCCATCTGCCACGCGCCGTGGACGCTGGTCGAGGCAGGTGTCGTCCGCGGCCGGACGCTGACCTCGTTCCCGTCGCTGCAGACCGACATCCGGAACGCGGGCGGAAACTGGGTCGACGAACAGGTCCACGTCGACAACGGTCTCGTCACCAGCCGCAAGCCGGCTGACCTTCCCGCCTTCAACAAGAAGCTGATCGAGGAATTCGCGGAAGGCCGGCACGAACAGCAGGCCGCGAAGACCAAGGCGACGACCTCGTAGCACCGACGAAAAACCGAAGGCCGCCTGGGCGGGACACCGCTATCCTGAGCTGTCCACGGTGGCGGTAGCTCAGTCGGTAGAGCCCCTGGTTGTGGTCCAGGTGGTCGTGGGTTCGAGTCCCATCCGCCACCCTCTCT
>VAXY01000041.1 GCA_005885085.1 Actinomycetota bacterium
AGGCGAGCGCCTTCTCGAGGGCGCGTTCGCGGCCGATCATCGAGGCGAGCGCCAGCTCCGCGCCCGCGAGGTCGATCGACGAGACGGCGACGTCGACCTCGGCCTCGCGAATGATCTCCTCGATCGGGAGCCGGTGGACGAGCACGTCGAACATCGAGCGCTCGATCTCGTCGGGGTTCCAGCCCTGGCTCATGGTCAGGTTCCCCTGCGGGTCGAGGTCCACGACCAGCACCGAGTGGCCCTTCTCCTTGAGGGCGACTCCGAGGTTCAGCGTGGTCGTCGTCTTCGCCACGCCGCCCTTTTGGTTGGCGAACGCGATGACCCTTCCCAAAGGTGATCCCTTCCTATCGGACGATGCGCGTGTGTTGGGACGCGGAAGTAGACGTGAGAGCCCCATGTGGCGCTCTTTCGTCCCAGGATAGCCGGTTCCTCCCGATATCCCGCATGATCATGCGGCGGGCGGACGGCGTCCTCCGGATCTGACCGCGGCGATCCGGGCGCCCCGGTGGGGGGATGTTCGAGATCCCCTACCTGAACGCTAACGAGGATTTCTGCGCGGGTGGGTGCCCGTTTCGTGCCGAGAGTGGTGTCAGCTGCCGGCTTCGCCCTCGAGGGCGAGCTGCAGCTTGAGCGTGTACTTGAGCTTGACCGGCGCCGTGCTGACGACGCGGGCGTCGCAGTCCGCGGGGCCGAGGTTCGGGATGTCGAGCGTGCCCTTCGCGCGGCCGCGGGCGAAGGTCTGCGTCGCGACGACGCTGTTGTTGCAGACGATCTGGGTGACGGCGCGGACGCCCTTGCGCTTAGGGCGCGAGATCGTCGCGGCGAACGTGACGCGACGGCCGGGGCCGAGCAGGCCGAACGGGATCGTCTTCTGGCCGCGCGGCGCGAGCGTTCCGACCCGGTCGATGACGAGCGGTGCGTTCGGCGCCGCGGGCAGCGGCGATGTGGGAGTGCCGAGCTCGGCGAACATCGTCGCCTTCAGGCTCGCGTCCGGGGGGCTCAGCCAGGTGATCCCGTAGTGGTACGAGGGACCGACGGTGATGTACGCGTAGTCCTCCGCGAAGATCTCGGCGATGCTGTGCGCCCACCCGAGCGAGTAGTCGAAGGCGACCTCGTGGCTGGCGAACATCGAGGCCATCCCGCGCGCCGCCCACCACGCCGGCGTGCCGTTCAGCTCCGGCACGCCCGGAACCGCCGTCGACGCATCGAGGTGATGGCCGTACTCGTGGACCAGGGTCCCCTCGATGAACGTGTTCTTGCCGGCGGAAATGATGATCGTCGGCTTACCGCCCGCGCGCGTGTAACACGCGGCAGCCGCGTCGCCGCACATCGTGTCGATCGACTGGTCGGGCACGATCCGGATCGTCACGTTGCTGATCTCGTTCCCGTGCGCGGTCGCACGCAGAACGGCCGTGTACCAATCCGTGTCGACCGCCGCGGCGCGGACGTCAAACGTGATCCGGCGGCCCTGCGCGTCCGTCGACGTGACGATCGCGGCGTTCGCGCCCACGGCGACAGCAAGGGAGAGCACGAGCACGAGGAGAGCGAGGGCGGACTTCATCGCGGCGCGGCTCATCGAAGCACAGGTACCTAAGTGACGGCGGCCGCGGATGTAAGAACTACGTAAGAATCGGCCGCGCTGCACGGAACCGGGCGCTCAGCGCCCACAGCCCGGCCGCGGCGACGAGCACGGCACCGACGAGGATGACGAGGCCCTGGGCGGCGACGGCGAATGCCAGCGCCTGTCCCTTGGGGATGCCGCCGACGATCAGGATCGCAGCGCCCGCACCGGCCTGCGTCGCCGCGCCCGCAGGCGCAATCGGCAGCGCGGCCGAGGCGGCGGAGGCGCACAGGAACGCAAGTGCCAACGAGAACGAGCCACCGATCGCGAGCGCGTTGAGTAGGACGAAGACGGCCAGCCCGCGTAGCGCCCACGAGATCGAGATCAGGAACCACGCCTGGGAGGCCGAGCGCGGACAGGCGGTGTGCTCCTGCAACCAGCGGCCCATCTTCCAGCGGCTGACGAAACGCAGCCGCGCGATCCGCGGGAGGAAGAGGACGAGTGCCGCGGCCGCAACCCCTGCGGCGGCGACAAGCGCGAAGCCCGCCTGCACTCCGCCGGAGTGCGACGCGGCGGCCGCGATCGACGCCATCGGCGTCAGGGCGGCGCTGTCGAGCAGGCCGACGACGATCAGGGTCAGGCAGATCGCGCCGAGCCCGGCGGTCTTCTTGCCGGGCAGACGGCGCACGACGGCGATGCGGATCGCCTCGTCGAAGCGGCCCGGCAGCGCGACGCCGCCGACCGAGGCGGCACCGCCGGCGGCGGCGAGAGTGAGCGCCCGCGGGCGCTCGCCTTCAGCGAAGAGCCGCTGCCAGCCCCACGCCTTGAAGGCGTAGGCGAAGAGGAAGAGGATGCCGGCCGCGACCACCAGCAGCGGGTCGGCGCTCGCGAGCGGCCAGCCCGAATGGATGAAGTGCAGCATGGTCAGGGCCGCGGCCACGAGCGCGCCCGACACGAAGAACGTGTTGACGGCGAGGCGGACGCGGCGTGAGCCTGCGAGGCGACGAGCTCTCCCCATACGACTCGATATCGGGAAGTCTTCGAGGAGCCTGGAGATCCGAACGAGTGACACACCTACGCCTTTTTGGGAGAACCGAGCCTTGCGATCGAGCGAGCCCTGCTGCTTTCGCCGGACAAGGCATCAGTCCTCGGTATCACCGAGCAATGAAGCCCCAGGCCGCCCCAGAAGATCCTTCGAGCACTGGCAGCGGCAAACATCGTTGCTCGACTCCTACGGTACGCGAGAAACCGGATTCCTGCTTGAAACCTCGAAAAATTTTTAGGCGTTTTTTACTCGAGCTCCTCGCCTTCCCAGTAGTCGAGCTCCTCGATCCGGCCGATCACCCCGACTCCCCGCCAGAACATCTTCTTCGAGCGCGGATACCAGCAGATGTCGTTTGGTTCCCGCGTCCCCCACGCCAGGAGCGTGAGGCCACCTTCGCCGGCCCGGAAGGCGTGCGCGACGCCGCTGCCCGGCGGACGCGCGACGACGGAGCCCACACGCACCGGCTGGCGGTGGTCGGGCCACAACTCGAGCGTGCCGTCGCCGTCGAGCACGACGAAGAGCTCCTCCTCGGCGGAGTGCACGTGCGGGGGCCCGGAAAGCGTGCCGGCGTCGCTCTCGATGTGGGTCAGCCCGGTCCAGCGCGAGCCGGCCGCGGCGCCCAGGTAGCGGCGCCGCCGGCCGCCCACCACATCGGGCTCCACGTCGGCGACGTTCACGATCGTCGCCGGACGTTCCGCTTCCGGCTCCGGCCACACGAGCTCCGGCTCGCGGTCCCACGGGTGGCCGTCGTGCACCTCGATCCAGCCCGTGATCGACCACATCGAGCCGCCGCGCGGCAGCTCGCTGCTCGTGAAGTACTCGCGCGCACCGAACGCGAGCACGTCGAGTCCCTCGTCGCCGCCGCGGATCGTGTGGGCCTCGTTGAAGTTCTTGTAGACGATGCAGTCGCCGGCGCGGATCTCGTACGCCTGCTCGTCCATCCATGTCAGCCCCGACCCGCCGAGCACGTAGAAGGTCTCCTCCGCCTCACCGTGCACGTGCGCAGGCGTCGGCATCTCACCAGGCGCAAGCTCGATCCGAGTAACACCGCAGCGGTAGCTGCCGGCCGCAGAGCCGAGGTTGGACCACGTGCCGGCCATCTGGCCGCGCTCGTTCCGCCGCTTCTCGACATCGTCCCAGTGTGTGATGCCCACGGGGCGACTCTAAATCCCGTCGGCTAGGAGCAGACCCCCTTCCCCCGCAGCGCGGGCCCGGCGTTCTGGTGGATGAACAGCGGTCTGCTCGTCGGGTATGGCGCACCTGTGAGCGGATCGGTGAGCAGCGTGTCGCCCGTCGAGATCATCACGCAGCCGCGCGCGTCGAGTGCGTTGACGAAGTAGTCGCCGAGCCGCCGATCCTTGCCCGTGACGACGCAGCCGGTGCCACCCTGGCAGACCGTGCCGTAGTGCACCGCGCGGCCGGCAGCGTCGACCACCGTGACCGCAGGCTTCGAGGAGGCCGCAGTGAAGACGTGCGCCTCGTAGACGTGGACGTGTGCGAACTGGCAGTCGAGATCGGACAGCTCGCCCGGCTCCGTCTGGTACCAGACGACGGAGACCTTGCCCGCGTCGCCGGCGGTGATCCACGGCCAGAATGCGATCGCGTTCGCCGGGCTGTAGATCGTCAGGGGCTTCGACCAGGTCTGGCCGAAGTCGGTCGAGTACGAGAGCTGCACCGAGTTCGGCGCCGGGGTTTGCGCGCCGGCGCAGCCGCCGGACGTGCCGGGCTGCCGCGCGTTCGGCGTCCACGCGGTGTAGAGGGTGTCATTTGCGTCGATCGCCAGCACCGGGAAGAACCCGACCAGCGTCGTGTGCGTGATGAAGTGCGGCGTGAAGGCCGCGGCCCCGCGCGTCCACGTGCTCACGCCGATGCCGTCGGTGTTCCCGTTCGCGTCCGTGTAGACGGTCGGCTCGGCGAGGCGCTGCCTCGCGTGGTCGAAGTACAGCTTCCCGAAACCGGTGTAGGTCTCGCCCGTGGCCGGATCGGTGCCGAAATCGGGAATCCCATTGACGCTGCACGTCTGACCGCCGTCGGTCGAGACGAAGATGCGATGGTTGAGCTGGTCCTCGGCCGGGTCGGTGCCCATGAAGACCTCGTTGGCATGTCCGCCCGCGAGCCAGGGCCGGTCACCGTCGTGGCAGTCCGCGGTGCCCTGGTTCCAGGTCTTGCCGCCGTCGACGGATGAGAAGAGGGCGTCGTTGACGAGGTCGATGCCGGTGTTGTACATCCGGCCGCCGGCATCCATCGTCAGGTCCGGGTCGCTGAAGCCCGTGTTGATCGCCGGGCTCGTGGGACAGGGGCTGCCGAGGTAGCGGTCACGGAACCAGTTGACGCCGCCGTCCGGCGACGTCCAGACGTTGACCTGGTTGCAGTAGTTCGAGACGAAGCTGAAGTCGCCCCACGGCGACGAGATCAGGCCGTCACGGTAGAGGTGCGTCGTGCCCTCGTGCGAGGTGTAGACGAGTGTCCCGTGCAGCTGGTCGGCCATCACGGTCGGCTCGCCGCCGGCGAGGTCTCGGTCGACGTAGATCGGCGTCCCGAATCCCACGGACGGCGTCTTCGCCGCCGAGGTGCTCCCGACGACGAGCCCGACGAGACACGCGCCCACGAGGGCCGCAAAGGCTCTGGTCATTCCCCCTCCTTCGTTTTGGGCGACGGAGACACCGTCCCGCGAAACGGGGGAAACCAAACGCCTATCGCACCGGAGCGGCCAGCGCCGCGCCGCAGCGCTCGATTGCTTCCTTCGCGCGCTCACCTCCTTCCACACGTGCCCAGTCCTCCGCGTCCTGGACGAGCCCGCGCAGCTCTTCCAGCAGGACGCCGGGGGGTGCGCCCTCGCGCTCGAGCGCCTCGATCCGGTCGAGCCGGGCCATTACTGCGCGGGCTTCGTCCATGTCGAGGACGGTAGCGGCGAAAAACGCAGGGCTTTGCGCCGAAAAGGTGCCTTCCTAGACTCTGGGCATGCCCGCGAAACGTTCCAAGAGCTCGGCGCCGAAACCTTGGTCAGGCGCGTGGACGACCTGCTCGCCCGCGCGACCAGCATGAGCGCCTAGGCCGAGGCAGCCGGCCGCAGCACAACCGCCGGTGGCGGGCGTAGGCCGAGGATCGACTCGTCGAGCGATGCGACCAGCTGTGGGCGGTCGCCGTGGAGCACCGCGGCGACGAGCGCGCGGCGGACGACATCGGGATCCGGGTCGCCCGACAGCCGGTCCTGCACCTCGGCTCGCGCGCGCGGCGTGTCCCCGAGCAGCAACGCACCGCGAACCGCGGCCGCCCAGAGCCCGTCGTTGCCGCCGAGCAGCGCGGCCAGCGACTCCCTGAGTTGCTCTGCCTGAAAGGGCCCGTCCTGGAAGAGCGACAGCTCCCAGCGGTCGATCGCTTCGCCGAGCTCCGCGTCGTCGTCGGCGCTGCCGAGCTCCGCGAGCAGGTCGGCGGCGAGCGTTGCGCGGAAAGAATCGAGGCGCGTCGGCTCACCCGCCGGCTGCGTCGCGGCGATCGGCAGCACCGGGCGGATGCCGTACGGCCGCCAGTCGAGGCGCTCGAACAGGACGGGCCCCGCGGCGACCGGCGCAGCCGTCGCGAGGCGGATCGCCGTGATCGCGTCGGCGAACTCGCCGGGCGCATCCGGCGGCTCGGCGGCGCCCGGGTCGAGCGCACGCTCGAGCTCCAGAACGCAGAGGCGGTCGGGCTCGCGGCCGAAGTCCATCGGCAGCAGGCCATTGGCCTCGGGCCACAGCTTCGCGAGCTCGCCCGGCGCGGCCAGTCGCAGCCGCATGCCGCCGCCGAGCTCGATCGTCGTCCCGCCCGTGCTGATGCCGATCAGGGGCGCGACGGCGCCGAATTGGTGGCGGTCCCCGAACAGTGCGCTCTCCAGCCCGGCGTACGCGCGCACGAAGGCGTCGTCGTCCCAGTCGAAGCCGCCGCACAGTTCGGCCGTGTCCATCAAGAGCGGCAGCAGGACGCTGCCGAAGAGCGCTTCATCTTCACGCGCGCGAGGACCCGCATGGGCCTGCGCGTAGATAGTGGCGGCCGGCTGGCGGAGCAGCTCCTCGACCGCGAGCTGAGCGTCCGGCCGCTGTCTGAGCGTGTGCGCGCGGTGCTCGATGAACGGCTTCACGAGCGGGCGGTACTCGTACAGCGCCGGCTTGGCGTAGGACGTGTGCTCTTCGAAGGCGAACGGCAGCTCGGCGCCGCGCTCGATCTCCGCGAGCAGCGCGCGGAACGTCCCGAGGCAGAAAGCCCTCAGAGCGGTGAACAGGTGCGGAGCGCGCACGGCCACGACTCCGCTTACGCCGTCTTCGGTTCCTCTCCTCTCTGGCAGTGCGGGCACCAATAGGCCATGCGGGCGTCATCGCCCTGCGGCCAGGACTTGATCGGCGTGCCGCAGCGTGGACAGGCATGCCCCTTGCGCCGGTAGACCTGTCCCCTGCCTGGCACTCCTTCGAGGCGGTTGCGCATCAGGCCGTGCGCCGCCCGCAGGACGGCACGGAGCTCGGCGTCGGAGAGGTCCGCGAGGCGACGCCACGGTGAGACGCGTTCCGCCCAGAGCGACTCGACCTTCCAGACGTTGCCGATGCCTGCGACGAGCCGCTGGTCGAGCAGGGCGTCCCCGAGCTCGCGGTCCTGGCGCTCGCCGCGGATCCGCGCGAGCATCGCGTCGTAGTCGGGCGGGTCGGCGAGGATGTCAGGGCCGAGGCGCAGCGCGACGCCGCGGTCGAGCTCGAGCACGGGGCCGCCCCAGAGCACGCCCGCATGCTCGTCGCCGCGCAGCACGAGCCACGGCATGCCGGAGACCGGCGCCTCGCGGCCGAGCACGCGCCAGCGTCCACTCATGCGCAGATGGCTGCGCAGGACGAGCCCGCCCTCGAAGCGGAAGAGCAGGTTCTTGCCGATCGCCTCGACGCTCTCCAGCCGCTTTCCGTCGAGCCGCGGCGCGAGCTGCTTCACCGCCGCGCGCGGATGCGGCGCCTCGACCTCGAGCTCCTGACCGACGAGCACCTGCAGCCGGCGCGCGGCGCGGTGGATCGCGTCGCCTTCGGGCATGCTTGCAGCGTATGTCGCCTCGTCTACGTGCGGCAGCGGCCGGGGCATTTGCTGCGACGGTCTGGGGCTTGCAGGAGCCGCTCGACCGGCGCGTGTTCCGCTGTGACTACTCCGACGTTCGGCTCGTCGGCGGCCTGCCGGTGCACGCTCTGAACGGCGCGCTGTTCGGGCTCGCGTTCGACCTCCTTCGGCGACGCGTGCCAGTCGAGCAGCGTCGCCTGGCACTCGCGTCGGCACTCGTGGAGCACACCGTGCTGTGGCCGCTGCTGGCGCTGTTCGACCGCGAGCTCGCCGCGAGCCCGCGCGCCTTCGCTCAGGGCCTTTACCGCCACGCGCTCTTCGGCCTCGTGCTCGGCCGGCTCGTCTAGGCGCGCCGTGCGAGCGCGGCGCCGGCCGCGGCGAGCGCACCCGCGCCGGCAACCGCCACCGCGACCTTCCGCCGCGAACCGCCCGGGCGTTGAGGCTTCGGCGCAACCGCGCGCTCGGGGTACGGCCCGCGCGGACCCGACGCTCCGTGGTCGCGCGCGAGCTGAATCAGCTGCGCGATGTGCAGCGCCCGCCGCTCCGTCGCGTGCTCGATCTGCGACCGGCACGAGAATCCTGCCGTGACGACCACGGTGTCGGCGGGAACCTCACGCACCTTCGGCAACAGCACGCGCTCGCCGCACGCCATCGACACGTCGTAGTGCGCACGCTCGTACCCCCAGGCGCCGGCCATGCCGCAGCAGCCGCTGTCGGGCTTCTCGACCTCGGCGCCCATCGCCTCAAGCAGCTTCTGATCCGGATCGACGCCGCCCGTCGCGTGCTGGTGGCAGTGCTCGTGCAGTACGACCCGGCAGTGGAGCGGCGGCGGCGTGTAGCCCTCCTGCTGCAGGAACTCGGCGAGATGGTACGTCTGCCGGGACAGACGCCTCGCGTCCTCGTCGTTCGGCCGCATCTTCAGCAGTTCGTCCTTGAAGACCGCGACGCAGCTCGGCTCGGCGCCGACGACGGGCGTCCCGGCGCGGATTTCGCCGCGCAACGCTTCGAGCACCCGTTCCAGGTACCGCGCCGCGAGATCGAGCATGCCGTAGTCGTACAGAGGACGTCCGCAGCAGAGATGTCCGTCCGGGATCACGACCCGGCAGCCGGCATCCTCGAGCGCCTCCACCGCCGCCACGCCGACGTCCGTGTGGAAATGGTTCGTGAACGTGTCGGCCCAGAAGATCGCCTTGCGGCCGGCGGGGTTGTGCGTGCCGCGCGGCCGGTACCAATCGCGCAACGTCACTGGCGCGAACTCCGGCAGCTGCCGCTTCGGATGGGCGCCCGCCGCCAGCTTGGCGACCGGCGCGAGGAAGTTCGCGACGGCGGGAGCCTTCGACGCGACACGCGCCGCCTGGTCGATCAGCCCGAACGCATACGCGTGCCGCGGCCGCAGCCTGCCCTTGTAGTGGTGCGACAGAAACTCCGCCTTCAGCGTCGGCATGTCGACGCTGACGGGACAGTCCTTGGTGCAGCCCTTGCAGGACAGGCACAGGTCGAGCGCCTCGAGCACCTCCTCCGAGCGCCACAGCTCGAGGTCCTCCCCGTTCACCATCTCCCAGAGCATCCGCGCGCGCCCGCGCGTCGTGTGCTTCTCCTCGCGCGTGACCATGTAGCTCGGGCACATGACGCCGCCGCTCGTGTGCCGGCACTTGCCGATGCCGACACAGCGCAGCGCGGCATGTTCGAAGCTGCCGTGGTCTTTCGCGAACGCGAAATGCGTCCTCAGCTTCGGCGGTGCGTAGTTCGGGCCGAGACGCAGGTTGTCGGTGATGCGGTAGGCGTCGACGACCTTGCCGGGATTCATCTTCCAGCCGGGATCCCAGATCGACTTGAACTCGCGGAAGGCGTCGATCAGCTCCGGCCCGAACATCTTCGGCAGCAGCTCCGCACGGGACTCGCCGTCACCGTGCTCGCCCGACAGCGAGCCACCGAGCTCGAGCACGAGGTCGGAGGCCTCGTCGAGGAACGAGCGGAACTGCCTGATCCCCGGCTCGCTCTTGAGGTCGAAGTTCCAGCGCGCGTGCACGCAGCCCTGGCCGTAGTGGCCGTAGAGCGCGCTGTCGTAGTCGTACTTCTTGGCGAGCTTGCGCAAGCGGCGCAGGTAGTCGCCGAGCCGCTCGGGCGGGACGGCGGAATCCTCCCAGCCCTCGTACGTGTCGGGCTTTCCGGGGATGAACGCGGTCGCGCCGAGCCCGGCCTCGCGCACGTCCCAGACGTGCTGCTCATGCTCGGGGTCGTCGAAGAGCTTCACGCCGACGGGCGGGTTCTGCCCGCGCTTCAGCTCGCGGATCAGGTCGTGCGCCTTGCCGTCGGCCTCGTCCTTGTCGTCACCGCCGAACTCGACCACGAGCCAGCCGCGCCCCGGCGGCATCAGCTCGATGTCCTGCGGATGCATGTCGACCGCCTTCATGTCCTCGATCAGCACGTGATCGACGCCCTCGAGCCCCGTCGGCTCGTGCTCCATCACGGTCATGACGTGGTCGGCCGCCTCGAATTCGCTCTCCCAGCCGAGCACGAGCAGCGATTTGTGCTTCGGGCTCGGGATCAGGTGCACGGTCGCCTCGAGGATCGTCACGCACGTGCCCTCGGTGCCGGTCAGCGCCGCCGCAACGTCGAACTCGTGCTCGGGCAGCAGGTCGTCGAGGTTGTAGCCGGAGACGCGGCGCGGGATGTCCGGGTAGCGCTCGCGGATCAACGGCGCGTAGCGGTCGCGCAGGTCGGTCAGGCGGCGGTCGATCTCTGCATCACCGGTGCCTTTGCCGACGCGCAGCCTGCGTCCGTCGTAGAGCAGCACCTCGAGCTCGTGGACGTTGTGCGACATGCGCGGGCCCGGCCCGTTGAACTGCGCCATCACGGAGCGAACGCCACAGGAGTTGTTTCCGATCATCCCGCCGAACGTGCAGTGGTCATGCGTGGACGGGTCGGGGCCGAAGGTGAGTTCGTACCGCTGCTCGGCCGGCTCGCGCAGGTGGTCGAGGATCAGTCCCGGTTCCACACGCGCGAGCTTCGCGTGTGGATCGATGTCGAGCGCGCGGTTCAGGTACTTCGAGAAGTCGAGCACGACGGCGACGTTCGCGATCTGGCCGGCGAGGCTCGTGCCGCCGCCGCGCGGTAGCACCGGCGCGCCGTGCTCCCGGCAGACGCGTACGGCCTCGACGACGTCGTCGACCGAGCGGGGGATGACGACGCCGATCGGCAGCATCCGGTAGTTCGAGCCACCGGTCGAGTAGATCGCGCGGTCGCCGGCGGTGAAGCGCACCTCCGCCTCGGTCGAGCGGTGCAGCTCATGCTCGAGCGAGCGGACGTCGACCTCCTCGGTCGCAACCGGAGGCGTCGCCGCCCGGACGTCGGGCTTGGTCGGGACCCTCACCTCAGCACCAGGCCGTGGCCCGGCCGCGAGCGATCGGGCCGCAACGCGCCGCCGTCCGGCTCGAGCGCCCCGCCGAACAGCATCCGCTCGATGCGGACGTGGTCGTGGAAGTACTCGATGTGGCGGAAGTGCGGTACGGCGCAGCAGACATGCGCGCTGGCCTGCGGTGCACAGTGGGCGGAGACCTCGAGCCCGTGTTGCTCCGCCAGCGCGGCCGCGTGCAGAAAGCCGGTGTAACCGCCGCAGCGCGTGACGTCGACCTGCAGGCAGTCGACAGCCCCCGCGTCGAGCAGGTTGCGGAAGTCGGCCGGCACGTATGCGTACTCACCTGCCGCAACGTCGAGGGGCGCGCGCCGGCGCACGTAGCGGAGACCCGCGAGATCGGCGGAGCTGACCGGCTCCTCGAACCACGTCACGCCCCACTCCCGTGCGTAGCGCTCCGCCCAGGCGACGGCGTCCTCGCGGTCGAAGGCGCCGTTCGCGTCGACGAACAGCGCCGTCTCGTCGCCGATCGCGACACGGGCCGCGTCGAGACGCTCGGGATCGTCGTCGGGCGAGCGGCCGATCTTGATCTTCACCCGCGGGATGCCCTGCGCCACCCACCCCGCCAGCTGCTCGGCCAGCCGCTCCAGCGAGTACGACGTGAAGCCGCCGCTGCCGTAGATCGCCGCCTCGTCGCGCACCCCGCCGAGCAGGTCGACGAGCGGAACGCCGAGGACGCGCGCCTTCAGGTCCCAGAGCGCGATGTCCACCGCAGACAGGGCCATGAAGCCCATGCCCGGCCGACCGACATTCCGCAGCAAATCCCCCATTTCGTGCCAGGCAGGTGACAGGTCCCGTTCGACCATCACGCCGCGCACCGCCGGGGCGAGCTTGTCCTCGATCAGGCGTGCTGCGGCGTCGTGGGTGTACGTGTAACCGAGGCCGGACAGGCCGCCGGCGTGCACCTGGACGACCACGATCGTCGTCGAGTCCCATTCGAGCGTCCCGTCGGATTCGGGCGCGTCGGTCGGGATCGTCTTGGCGAAGACCTCGAGCTGCTCGACCGCGGTGCCGGTCGCGACGCTCACGGCCTACCTCCCGGGCAGGAACTCGAGGATCTTCTCCTTGAAGGACTGCGTGATCACGCCGCGCGCCTCCGGATCGCCCTTGCGCAGGGCGCTGACGAGTGCGCGCGCCTGGTCAACCCGGATGTGGGGAGGTAGCGGCGGTACGTTCGGATCGCAGACCGCGTCGATCACGAACGGCCGGTCGGCCTCGAACGCCTGCCGCCAGGCGTCGCCGATGTCCTCGGGCTGCTCGATCCGCACGCCCGCGAGCCCGATCAGCTCGGCGAAGTCGGCGTAGCGCACGTCCGGGATGCGCTGCGTCATCGGGTTCATCGGATCGCCCTGCAGCGCGCGCTGCTCCCACGTCACCTGATTCAGGTCACGGTTGTTGAGCACGAGCACGACGAGCCGCGGGTCGTCCCACTCCTGGTAGTACTTCTTCGCGGTGATCAGCTCGGCCATCCCGTTCATCTGCATCGCCCCGTCGCCGACGAGCGCGACCGCGGGACGGTGCGGATGGCAGAACTTCGCCGCGATCGCATAGGGCACGCCCGGCCCCATCGTTGCGAGCGTCCCCGACAGCGACGCCATGTGGCCGCGTCCGAGCTTGAGGTCGCGGGCGAACCAGTTTGCGGCGGAGCCGGAGTCGGCGCTCAGGATCGCGTCCTC
>VAXY01000213.1 GCA_005885085.1 Actinomycetota bacterium
GACGGGCCGTTCCTGCTCACGCGCTTTGACCGCGGTGCCGGCATCACGCTCTCGAAGAACACGCACGGCTGGTATGGCAAGCCGGCCAAGCTGAGCTCGATCGTGTTCCGGTTCATCACGAACACGAACGCCGAGATCCAGGCGATCCGCTCAGGTGAGGTCGATGCGATCTATCCGCAACCGCAGCTCGCGCTCGCGGACCTGCGGAACCAGTCGGGGCTCAAGGTCGTGACGCACCAGAGCCTGTCCTGGGAGCACATCGAGATCGAGCAGGGCTCGAAGGGCAATCCGCTCGCGAAGCAGCGCTGGCTCCGCCAGGCGTTGATCACAGCGGTCAACCGCACGGCCGCGGCCCATGCCCTCTACGGGACGCTCAACCCGAGCGTCGGCCCGCTGCAGAGCCTCGTGCGGCTGCACGGCGAGAAGGGCTACGCGAACAAATTCGCCAAGTGGAACTACAACCCGGCGAAGGTCGAGAGCCTGATGCGTGCCCACAACTGCTCGAAGGGCGGCGACGGCATATACAGCTGCAACGGCACGAAGGTGTCGTTCCTGTTCGAGTCGACGTCCGGCAACGCGCTGCGCACGCTGGCCTTCACGATCTTCCAGGACCAGGCGCAGAAGGCCGGCATCGAGCTGAGGAATGGGTTCGTTCCGGCCGGCACGCTCTTCGGGAGCCACCTGCCGGATCACAACTTCGACCTCGCGATGTTCACGCAGCTCGTGACGGTCGATCCGCACTACGTCGTGAGCACCTTCTCATGCGGGAGTGCGAGCAACTACACCGAGTACTGCAATCGAACGGTGACGAAGTGGCTCTCGCAGTCCGACCGGGAGCTGAACGACGCCAAGCGACTTGCGCTGATCGTGAAGGCGGGCAAGGTGCTGGCGACCGACGTGCCGATGATCCCCCTGTTCCAGCGCCCGACGTATCTCGTCTACAAGACGAACGTCGGCGGGATGGTCGACAACCCGACGAGCCAGGGCCCGAGCTACAACGCGGAGGCCTGGTTCAAGAAGTAGCCCCGGCGACGAGCCCCGCCCCTCTCTCCTCGGGGCGGGGCTCGTCCCCTTAGAGGTGACACCCCAGAACGTCGCAGGCCGCCCTGGGGGCGCGCTAATTCCGCACGCACTCCTGATCGTTCCGTAACGACTCCGGAGTAGCGTCGAGCGGGATGCCGAGGCTCCTCCCGGTCGGGAAGGACGCACAGGGCGCCGCACGATTCCTCCTCGCAGCGCTGCCGGCACTCGGCGCTCTGCTGACGGCGCTCGCGATCACCGGCGACCTCGTCGGCCGGATGGCGCGCGATCACGCGCTGGCAACGTTCGCCGCGTTCGGGTGCGCCGCGCTCGCCGTGTTCTTCGGTGCCGTCGCCGCCTTCGGGCTGCGTGAGAACTCGAAGGAGGAGCGGCATGCGCTCTACCTCGGCCTGGTCGTGCTGGGAGCGGGCCTCGTCTTCACGGTCTACGCAGGCGTGAAGACGTGGGGCGACCGGCCGCAGCCGAGCATCACGGTGACGCCGAAGCGCGGCTCCGTGGTCGGCATCTCGGTCCGCGGAACGGGCCTGCGCGCGAGCGACCATCTCGTCGTGGAGGTCGAGCAACTGCTGAGGACGACCGATGACAACGGCCAGCTGACCTGGAGGCCCGGCCAGCCGCTCTACGGCGCGTCACTCGGCCCGGACGGATCCGGCAACGTCGCCGAGACGGTCGACGTGCCGCTGCCTGCGGGCGACTTCGACGACGTCGGCGCGCGCGTGTGGGTCGGCGACGAGCCGAAGGACTGTTACACCGACGGCAACACGACAGGTTGCGTGCGCGTGCACATCCCACGGCCGCAGGAGCGGCCGCAGCTGGCGGTCGACTGGGAGACGTTCGTGCGTGCGCCGCGCGTGCTGATCAGGCTGAAGGCGCACAACCTGCCGCAGCGGCCGTCGCGCTCGATGTCGTTGCGCGTGTACGGGATCCAGGCAGGCCAGCCGACGCGAGTGCTCGCCGAGTGGTCGCTCGCGCCGGACGCCGAAGGCGTCTTCGATCGCCATCTCTCCGTGGTCGTGGGGCACGGCTTCGCGGACGTCTGCATCGTCGCCAGCATCACGACCCGCGAGCCGACCTGTCCGGCCCCCGTCGAGGACGGAACCGTCTGGACCCAGCTGGCCGTGCCGCCGGCCTAGTAGCGTGAGCGAGTGACGTCCCACGCGACGCGCTGCAAGAAGCGAGCGTCCGATTCGCGCAAGCCGTCGGTGAACTCGTTGCCGATCGGATTTCTGTTCGCCAAGACCGCGTAGAAGACGCACGCGGCCAGGTACGAGCCGAGCCGGCTCGGATGCTTGCCGTCGTCCGCCCAGAGGTCGAGCTGCGGCCGGGTGGAGAGCGCCGCCAACCAGGCTGGGCCGACCGGGGCGATCCTGGCGTGGACGGCCCTGGCGGCGTCCGCGTAGCCCCACGCAAGGCGTGCCTGCATCTGCACAAACGTGTCGCCCGGAAGATTCCGGCGGTCGCCGGTCCTGTAGCCCCAGGTCTCGAACAGCAACGGTTGCGCTCCGGCATCCTCGATCTCCTGCACGAGCACTCGCACGTACGGGTCGAACTCGCGAGCACGGTAGTCGGGCGAAAACGAGGGGATCTCGCTCTGCTCCTGCAGCACCACGACATCCCAATGCACCTGGTGCAGCAGCCGCTCGAGCTCGCGATTCGCGGCGAAGTTTCGCAACTGCCAACCGCCCGCCGTGAAGGAGACCGCGAAGATCCGGTCCGGTCGGCCGGAGAGCCGGCCCACGATTTGCGGCAGGTCGTTTCTGAACGTGAAGCTGTTGCCGACGAACAGCACGCGCAGCCCGTGCCTGTCGCTGCGTGCCAGCGGAAGCTCCCCGGCGGCGACGGGAGCGAACGGGTCCCGCACCAGCCCGGCCTGGACGAGGCCGGCATAGAGCACCACCCCCACCACCAGGGCGACAGGGATGGTGGTAAGCCAAACCAGAAGTCGACGCGCCACGGCGCTGTCATCGGCGCCCCTCGGTGCAGGCTTGACCGGCGGAACCCTCACGGGCTCCCGGCGGCTACTAGATGGTTGATTCCGAATTTGTGGCCGTAGAACACAGGCCAGGTTGACCGATCTCGGCGTTATGCCGAAGCCCGGCGGCGAGGGCGAGCAGGCGAAGCCCGATTATCGGCGTCAAGGCCCCATGCGCCATGATTGTCACGATGGCTTACGACGAGGATCTCGCCAACCGGATCCGCGAGCTGATCGCCTCCGAGGACGGCTACACCGAGCAGAAGATGTTCGGCGGCATCGGCTTCATGATCGACGGCCACATGGCGGTGGGGGTCAGCGGCGAGGGTGATCCACTGCTCCAAGGAGGAGACCGAGGCTCTCCTCGCCAAGCCCGGGTGCGCGACCGTTTGAGATGCGCGGACGCGAGATGAAGGGCTGGCTTCGGGTTGATGCCGAGTCGGTCTCCACGAAGCGAGCGCTCGAGCCCTGGGCTATGCAGAGCGTCGCTTTCGCCCGCGCGTTGCCGCCGAAGGAGAAGAAGTGAGCTTGAGCGATGCCGATGCCTATGACCGGTTCATGGGCCG
>VAXY01000042.1:0-8656 GCA_005885085.1 Actinomycetota bacterium
CTCACCGACCAGGTGCGCAACATCGCCGAGGTGACCACCGCGGTCGCCACGGGCGATCTCTCGAAGAAGATCACCGTCGAGGCCCGGGGCGAGATCCTCGAGCTCAAGAACACGATCAACACGATGGTCGACCAGCTCTCATCGTTCGCGGACGAGGTCACCCGCGTCGCCCGCGAGGTGGGCACCGAGGGCAAGCTGGGCGGCCAGGCGCAGGTCAAGGGTGTCAGCGGCACCTGGAAGGACCTGACCGACAACGTCAACACGCTGGCCGGCAACCTCACGAGCCAGGTGCGCAACATCGCCGACGTCACGACGGCGGTCGCAACGGGTGACCTGAGCAAGAAGATCACCGTCGCCGTCAAGGGCGAGGTGCTCGAGCTCAAGAACACGATCAACACGATGGTCGACCAGCTCTCGTCATTCGCGGACGAGGTCACCCGCGTCGCCCGCGAAGTGGGTACCGAAGGCCGTCTCGGCGGCCAGGCGAAGGTCAAGGGCGTCTCCGGAACGTGGAAGGACCTCACGGACAACGTGAACGCGATGGCCGACAACCTCACCGATCAGGTGCGCAACATCGCCGACGTCACCACCGCAGTCGCGACCGGCGATCTGAGCAAGAAAATCACGGTTGACGCGCGCGGCGAGGTGCTCGAGCTCAAGGAGACCATCAACACGATGGTCGATCAGCTGCGCTCGTTCGCCGCCGAAGTGACACGCGTCGCGAAGGAAGTGGGCACGGAAGGCCGCCTCGGCGGTCAGGCCAACGTCGAAGGCGTCAGCGGCACGTGGAAGGACCTCACGGACAACGTGAACACGCTGGCCGACAACCTCACCACACAGGTGCGCAACATCGCCGAGGTGACCACCGCGGTCGCCACGGGCGATCTCTCGAAGAAGATCACCGTCAACGTCAAGGGCGAGATCCTCCAGCTCAAGAACACGATCAACACGATGGTCGACCAGCTTTCGTCGTTCGCGGACGAGGTCACCCGCGTCGCCCGCGAGGTGGGCACGGAGGGCAAGCTCGGCGGTCAAGCCAAGGTCAAGGGAGTCAGCGGCACCTGGAAGGACCTCACCGACAACGTCAACACGCTCGCCGACAACCTCACCAACCAGGTGCGCAACATCGCCGAGGTGACGACCGCGGTCGCGAAGGGCGAGCTCTCCAAGAAGATCACCGTCGACGCGCGCGGCGAGATTCTCGAGCTCAAGAACACGATCAACACCATGGTCGACCAGCTGCGCTCGTTCGCCGCCGAGGTGACGCGCGTCGCCAAGGAAGTGGGCACCGAAGGCCGCCTCGGCGGCCAGGCGAACGTCGAAGGCGTCAGCGGCACGTGGAAGGACCTCACGGACAACGTGAACACGCTGGCCGACAACCTCACCACGCAGGTTCGCAACATCGCCGAGGTGACCACCGCGGTCGCCACGGGCGATCTCTCGAAGAGAGGTCGCAGAGCTGAAGGACACGATCAACCAGATGATCGAGAACCTCGCCGAGACCACGCGCAAGAACTCGGAGCAGGACTGGTTGAACTCGAACATGGCGCGTTTCACCGGCATGCTGCAGGGCGAACGCGATCTCGAGACGGTCTCGCGCCTGATCATGTCCGAGCTGACGCCGCTCGTCGGGGCGCAGCACGGCGCGTTCTTCATGATGGAGACGCCCGACGGCGAGGGTGACGACTTCGAGCTCCGCCTGATCTCCACGTACGGCTACAAGCAGCGCAAGAACGTCCCGAACAAGTTCAAGGTCGGCGAGGCTCTCGTCGGACAGGCCGCGCTCGAGCAGAAGCCGATCCTGGTCACGCAGGCCCCGGAGGACTACGTCCGCATCAGCTCGGGCCTCGGCGACGGAGCACCGATCAACTTGATCGTCCTCCCCGTGCTCTTCGAGGACCAGGTTCTGGCGGTGATCGAGCTCGCCTCGTTCCAGCGCTTCGCCAACGTCCAGCAGGCATTCCTCGAGCAGCTCTCCGAGTCGATCGGCGTGGTGCTGAACACGATCCAGGCGAACATGCGGACGGAGGAGCTGCTCTCGCAGTCGCAGGGACTGACGCAGGAGCTGCAGAGCCAGTCCGAAGAGCTGCAGGCGCAGCAGGAGGAGCTCCAGCAGACGAACAAGGAGCTCGAGGAGCAGGCGGCGTCGCTCAAGGCCTCCGAGGAGCTGTTGCAGACACAGCAGGAGGAGCTGCAGCAGTCGAACGAGGAGCTGGAAGAAAAGGCGCAGCTGCTGGAAGAGCAGAACCGCCGGATCGAGATCAAGAACCGGGAGATCGAGCTCGCCCGCGCCGCGCTCGAAGAGAAGGCGGAGCAGCTCGCGCTCTCGTCAAGCTACAAGTCGGAGTTCTTGGCGAACATGTCGCACGAGCTGCGCACGCCGCTCAACTCGCTGCTGATCCTGGCGAAGCTGCTCGCCGAGAACCCCGACAGCAACCTGACCGACAAGCAGATCGAGTTCGCCGAGACGATCTACAGCGCTGGCTCGGACCTGCTCGGGCTGATCAACGACATCCTCGACCTGTCGAAGGTCGAGGCCGGTCGCATGGATGTCCACGTCGGAGACGTGAAGCTCTCCGACCTGCGCGACTTCGTCGAACGGTCCTAGGTGCACGGCGCGAACGTGCCGCCGACGATCGAGACGGACGAGCAGCGCCTGCAGCAGGTGCTGAAGAACCTGCTCTCGAACGCGTTCAAGTTCACGGAGCTGGGGACCGTCAAGCTCCGCATCGGCGTGGCCGAGGGGCGTCAGTTCGCAAGCGAGACGCTCTCGCGCGCGGACGCGGTGCTCGAGTTCGCCGTCGTGGACAGCGGCGTCGGCATCGCGCACGACAAGGTGCGGCTGATCTTCGAGGCGTTCCAGCAGGCGGACGGCACGACCAGCCGCCGCTTCGGCGGTACGGGCCTCGGCCTCTCGATCAGCCGCGAGATCGCGCGGCTGCTGGGCGGCGAGATCCACGTCGAGAGCCAGGTCGGCGACGGCAGCACGTTCACGCTCTTCCTGCCGGCCAGGTACCAGCCGGTCGAGCACAAGCCGCGGGGGGCGGCGCAGCCGCCTGTCCTTGTGAGCGGACCAGTGGCGCCTACCGCCACCTTCGAGCAGCCCGAGCTCGACCCTGCGGTGCTGCTCCCGAGCGACGTCCGCGACGACCGGGACGAGGTCCAGCAGGGCGACCGCGTCGTGCTGATCGTGGAGGACGATCCGGACCTGGCACGTACGGAGCTCGACGTCGCGCGCGAGCGCGGCTTCAAGGGCATCGTCGCCCTGCGCGGCGACTCCGGCCTGGCGCTCGCCCACGAGTACAAGCCCGACGCGATCATCCTCGACATGAAGCTCCCCGTCATGGACGGCTGGACCGTGCTCGACCGCCTCAAGCAGCACCCGGAGACGCGCCACATTCCGGTGCACATCGTGTCCGGCGGCAACGGCCGGCAGAACGCGCTGCGCGCCGGCGCGGTCGCATTCCTCGAGAAACCGGTCACGAAGGAAGGCCTCGAGGAGACCTTCGGCGAGATCCGCAGCTTCATCGACCGCGGCGTCAAGCGGCTGCTCGTCGTCGAGGACGACGAGGACCAGCGCAGGTCGATGGTCGAGCTGATCGGGAGCGGCGAGGACGTCGAGGTGACCGCAGTCGGCTCCAGCGAGGACGCGCTCGCGGCGCTGGAGCTGCAGCGCTACGACTGCATGGTCGTCGACCTGAAGTTGCCCGAGCTCAGCGGCTTCGAGCTGCTCGAGCACCTGAAGGAGGACGAACGTTCCGCTTCCACGCCGGTGATCGTGTACACCGGCAAGGAGCTGACACGCAAGGAGACGACAAAGCTGCGGAAGCTCGCCGACACGATCGTCGTCAAGGACGCGAGCTCGCCGGAGCGGCTGCTCGACGAGACGGCGCTCTTCCTTCATCGCGTCGAGCGGAAGCTCCCGCAGGAGAAGCGGCGGCTACTCGAGCAACTCCATTCCGCGGAGGAGGTCTTCAACGACAAGAAGATCCTGATCGTCGACGACGACGTGCGGAACGTGTTCGCGCTGACGAGCGTGCTGGAGGCGCATGGGATGGAGGTCCTGTACGCCGAGAACGGGAAAGACGGCATCGAGCTGCTCCGGCGCAACCCGGAGATCGACCTCGTCCTGATGGACATCATGATGCCGGAGCTCGACGGCTACCAGACCACCCGCGCGATCCGCGAGGACGACGCCTTCAAGCAGCTGCCGATCATCTCGCTGACGGCGAAGGCGATGAAGGGCGACCGGGAGAAGGCGATCGCGGCCGGGGCGTCCGACTACATCACGAAGCCGGTCGACACCGACCAGCTGCTGTCGCTGATGCGAGTCTGGTTGTACAAGTAGGCGTCGTGTCGTCTCCGCCGGTCGAGCAACAAGCGGCTCGCGACGACGTCGACGAGATCGAGCTCGCCCTTCTGCTCGAGGGCGTCTACCGGCGCTACGGCTTCGATTTCCGTGAGTACGCCCCGGCCTCTTTGCGCCGGCGTGTTTGGCGCCGCGTGCACGCGGAGGGCCTGACGACGATCTCGGCCCTCCAGGAAAGGCTCCTGCACGACCCCGCCTGCATGGAGCGGTTGCTGCTCGACCTCTCCATCAACGTCACGGCGATGTTCCGCGATCCGACGTTCTACGTCGCGTTCCGCGAAAAGGTCGTCCCGCTGCTGCGCACGTATCCCTTCACGCGGCTTTGGGTGGCCGGGTGCTCGACGGGCGAGGAGGTGTACTCGCTCGCGATCCTGCTGCAGGAAGAGGACGTTTACGAACGCACGCGTATCTACGCGACCGACATCAACGAGTCGGTCCTCGATCGAGCGCGCGCCGCGGTCTTCCCGCTCGACAAGATGCGCGAGTACACCCAGAACTACATCAAGGCAGGCGGCGCGCGAGCGTTCTCGGAGTACTACCTCGCGAAGTACGACGGCGCGCAGTTCCAGCGCTCGCTCGTCGAGAACGTCGTCTTCGCACAGCACAACCTCGTCTCCGACCGCTCGTTCAACGAGTTCAACGTGATCGTCTGCCGCAACGTGATGATCTACTTCGACCGGGCGCTCCAGGACCGTGTCCACAACCTCTTCTACGAGAGCCTGATCACGTTCGGGATGCTGGCGCTCGGCGCGAAGGAGTCGATCCGCTTCAGCCCGCACGAAGACGCGTACGAGGAGCTCGACCCGAACGAGCGCCTCTACAGGAAGATCGCGTAGGCGTGTACGAACTGATCTGCGTCGGGGCTTCGTGGGGCGGGCTCGACGCGATCACCCGGCTGCTGTCCGACCTTCCCGGCGAGGTCGACCTCCCGATCGTCGTCGCACAGCATCGGCACGTCACGTCGCCACGGGGGGCGCTCGCCGACCTTCTCCACCTCCGGATCAGGCGGCCGGTGCAGGACGTCGAGGACAAGATGCCGATCGAGCCGCGCAACGTCTACCTCGCTCCGCCCGACTATCACCTGCTCGTCCAGCGGGGCTCGTTCGCGCTCTCGACCGACGCCCGCGTCCAGTTCGCGCGCCCGTCGATCGACGTCCTGTTCGAATCCGCCGCGTACGCGTACGGCCGCCACTTGATCGGGATCATCCTCACCGGCGCGAACCAGGACGGGGCCGCAGGCCTCGCTGTCGTGAAGCAGCGCGGCGGCGTGGCGGTGATCCAGGATCCGCGCGAAGCCGCCAAGCGCACGATGCCCGACGCCGCGATCGCCGCGACCGCGGCCGACGCCGTGCTGCCGCTCGAGGAGATCGGCAGGTTCGTTTTCGGGGTGTGCGTCAATCAGACGGCGGAGCCATCCGTCCGCGATACCGCACCGGTGGAGGAGGTTTCGGGAAACCGGGAGGTTCCCCCGACGGGAGCCCCGACCTGATGGCGAACGTCCTGCTAGTGGACGACCGGCGGCGAAGCCGCCCGTCCGCGCAAGCGGACCAGTGGAGGGGGTTCGGGGGAACCGGGAGGTTCCCCCGACCAGAGGAGGCGTAGATGGCGAACGTGCTGCTAGTGGACGACCGCCCCGAGAACCTGCTCGCGCTCGAGGCCATCCTGGAGCCGCTCGGCCAGAACCTCGTCTACGCGCATTCCGGCGAGGATGCGCTGCGGCAGCTGCTGCGGCACGAGGTCGCCGTGATCCTGCTCGACGTGCAGATGCCCGAGCTCGACGGCTTCGACACTGCAACGCTGATCAAGCAGCGCGAACGCACGCGCCACGTGCCGATCATCTTCGTCACCGCGATCTCGAAGGACGAGGAGCAGGTGTTCCGGGGTTACTCGGCGGGTGCGGTCGACTACGTCTTCAAGCCCTTCAACCCCCAGATCTTGCGCTCGAAGGTGTCGGTCTTCATCGAGCTGCACGAGAAGAGCGAGCAGCTGCGACGCCAGGCGGAGCTGCTGAAGGAGCAGGAGCTGGCAGAGCTCCGGCGCGAGAGCGAGGAGCGCTACCGCTTCCTCGCCGAGGCCCAACCGGATCAGATCTGGACGGCGCTGCCGAACGGTGAGCTCGACTACGTCAACCAGCGCGCGCTCGACTACTTCGACCTGGCGTTCTCCGAGCTCGTCGAGGAGGGCTGGGCACAGGTCGTGCATCCTGAAGACCTCGGCCGCATGCTCGAACGGTGGCAGCACGCCATCGCGACCGGACAGCGCTACGAGAACGAGCTCAGGTTGCGCCGGGCGGCGGACGGATCCCACCGCTGGCACCTGACACGCGCGGTGCCGATGACGGATCGCACCGGCGAGGTCCTGAAGTGGTTCGGCTCGAACACCGACATCGACGACCAGAAGCGGGCCGAGGAAGCACAGCGATTTCTCGTCGACGCCGGTGCGGCGCTGGCCAGCTCACTCAACTACCGCAGCACACTCGCCGCGGTGGCGAAGCTTGCCGTGCCGCGCATTGCCGACTGGTCCCGCGTCGACATCCTCGAGGAGGGCAGGCTGCGCACGGTCGCTGTCGAGCATGTCGATCCGCGGAAGGTCGAGCTCGCGCTGGAGCTCGGCCGCCGCTACCCCGAGCGCGAGGACGCACAGCAGGGGCCGCCCCACGTCGTCCGCACCGGCAAGAGCGAGCTGGCGTCGGAGATCAGCGAGGAACGGCTCGCGGAGCTCGCGACGGACGACCTCCACCTCGGCCTCGTACGCGGGCTCGGCTTCCAGAGCTACATGTGCGTCCCGCTCAGCACGCACGGCCGCATACTCGGCGTCATCTCCTTCGTGGCGGCCGAGTCGGGACGCCGTTACGGGCCAGACGACCTCGCGCTTGCCGAGGAGCTCGCGCGCCGCGCGGGAACGGCGGTCGAGAACGCGCAGCTGTACAGGGAAGTCGAGGAGCGCGCGCAGGCGGCACGCGTGCTCGAGACGGTCGGCGACGGCGTGTTCCTCGTCGACGACACCGGGATCGTGCGCCTGTGGAATCGCGCCGCCGAGTCGATCACCGGGAGCTCACGCGAGCGCATCGTCGGCCGCCGGCTCGAAGAGGTCCTGCCGGGCTGGGAGCGGGTGACGGCGCGGGCCGAGACCCTCCCGCTCGAGCTCGCGGGACGCGAGCGCTGGGTCTCGGTGTCGGGCGTCACGTTCGACGAGGGCACGGTGTACGCGTTCCGTGACATCACCGAGGAACGCGTGCTCGAGGAGATCCGCCAGGACCTCGTGGCGACGGTCTCGCACGAGCTGCGCACGCCGCTCGCGGCGATCTACGGCTCGGCGATGACCCTGAACCGGGACGACCTGGAGCTCGAACCGGGTGTCGACGCCACGCTCCTGAACGTGATCGTCGAGGAGTCGGCTCGCCTCGGGCACATCGTCGACGACCTCCTGCTCGCGAGCCAGCTCGATGCCGGCCGGCTCGACGTGCACATCGAGAGTTGCGACGCAGGCGCGCTGGCCGCGAGCGTCCTGAACGCCGCCCGGACGCATCTGCCCGAAGGCATCAGCCTCGAGCTGGAGCCGATCGCAGCCGAGCTGCCGCGCGTGGCCGCGGACGAGGCGCAGCTCCGCCAGGTTCTCGACAATCTGATCGAGAACGCCGTCAAGTACTCGCCCGGCGGCGGCGAGGTCCGCGTCGCGGTGCAGGCCGCACGCGACGTCGTCCGGTTTGCGGTCGCGGACCGCGGCCTCGGCATCCCTCCGGCGGAGCGGAGTCGCANNNCATGACCCGCGGCATCGGAGGCACCGGGCCCGCCCTCTACATCGTCAGCTAGCTGGTCAGGCGGGTCAAAGGCCGGATCTGGGTCGAGCCCAACGGCGGCGGCGGCTCCGTCTTCAACGTCGAGATTCCGGCCGCCTCGGCCGTCGCGAGGGGCCAGAAACGGCGTACAAAGGCGGTGGCAACCCCATAGAAAGAGTGTGGGTAACCGTATTCGGCCGACGGCGGCGAGGGACGACACTATGGGTGTGACAGTTCTGATCGTCGACGACCACCCGAGCTTCCGGGCGAGCGCGAGAACGCTCCTGGAGGCGGAGGGGTACGAGGTCGTCGGGGAGGCGGAGAACGGGGAAGCGGCGGTTGCGGCGGTGCAGGAGCTCCAGCCCGACCTCGTTCTGCTCGACATACAGCTCCCGGACATCGACGGCTTCTGCGTCGCCGAGCGGCTGCGGAAGCTCGAGGATCCCCCCACGGTGATCCTCACGTCGAGTCGCGACGGCGCGGACTACGGACGCTGCATCGGTGATTGC
>VAXY01000042.1:8681-23999 GCA_005885085.1 Actinomycetota bacterium
CGCTTTTTGCAGCGTGAGCCTGTCCAGACGCCCGTGGCTCTTCTTCGGGCCGGCGGCGCTCGTTGCCGGCGGGGCGGCGGTCGCGCTCACACTCACCAGCGATCACGAACAACATCCCGGGTTGACGACGGCCTTGCTGCTCTTCGTGAGCATGTCCTTTGTCGTCGCGGGGTTGATCGGCTGGATGCGGCGCCCGGCAAACCGGACCGGGATGTTGATGGTCGCGGTCGGCTTTGGCGTGCTCGCAGGCAGTCTCTACGAGTCCAATTCCGCGCTCCCGTACACGCTCGGCGGCATCGTCGGAAGCCTCTTCATCGCCGCGTTCGTGCACCTGCTGCTCGCGTATCCCAGCGGGAGGCTGACCAGCCGCCGAGGACGACTGATCGTCACCGCGGCATACGCGACCGCCTTCCTCGCGCCGTTGCTGGACTCGATGTTTCCGGAGCGTCACACGTGTAAGCCCCACGCCTGCCCAAGCAACCTTGCGCTCGTCTCGTACAACCACCCCGTTCACGTCGCGGAAACGGCGGTCTGGACCTCCGTCGCGGTGCTGCTGTTTGCGGCTGCGTTCTGGCTCCTGATCGGCCGCTGGCGGAGAGCGACGCCCGCACTCCGTCGCCAGCTCCGGCCGGTGTACATCGCCGGCGGGATCAGCGTTCTGCTGCTCGCAATCGGCTTCATCGTCACGCCTTTCTCCGGCGTCGGAAACACCATCGTCAGCGTGGCGCTGATTGTCACGTTCACGGCCGTGCCGTTCCTCTTCCTCGCCGGCCTACTCGGCACGACCCTCGCACGCAGCGCCGGGGTGGGCGCGATCTTCAGTGCGGTTCCGGAACGCGCGAGCCCCGGCGAGGTGCAGGAAGGGCTGCGGATGGCGCTTCGCGATCCCACGGCGCAGGTCGCATATTGGTACGAGGAAGGTGAGCACTACGTCGACGTCGACGGAAACCGGTTCGAGTTGCCTCGGGACACGCCTCGCCGAGTCGTCACGCGGCTCGACTACGCGGACTCGCCCGTGGCCGCGATCGTCCACGACGCGGCGCTGCGCGAAGAGCCCGAGCTGCTGCAAACGATTACGAACGCCGCGCGGATCGCGCTCGAGCGCGACAAGCTGCTCGTGGAGGTCAAGGCCCGCGCCGAGCGCTACCGCGCCATCCTGCAGGCCATGCCCGACTTGATGTTCCGGATTACGCGCGAGGGGACGTATCGCGGCTACAACGCTCCCGATCCCCGCAATCTGCTCAGCGAGGTGGTCGTTGGCAAGAAGGTGCACGACCGGCTGCCGGGCGAGCTCGCCGACCACGTGCTGGCCGCTGGCCGCGCCGCCGTCGATCGCGGCACACCACAGATGATCGAGTACGAGCTCGACTTTTCGGGCGAGACGCGCCACTATGAGGCGCGCTTCGCTGCCAGCGGCGAAGACGAGTTCCTGATGATCGTCCGCGAGATCACCGAGCGGAAACGCCAGCAGGAAGAGCTCGAGTCGTCCCGTGCGCGCATCGTGGCGGCCGGGGACGAAGAGCGGCGCAAGCTGGAGCGAAACCTGCACGACGGCGCGCAGCAGCGGCTCGTCTCGCTGTCGCTGTCATTGCGGTTGGCACAAGGACGCCTCCGGGACGATCCCGACGACGCCGAGCAGCTGCTCGAGTCCTCACGCAGGGAGCTCGCGCAGGCCCTCGAGGAGTTGCGCGAGCTGGCACGCGGCATTCATCCCGCCGTGCTGACCGACCGGGGGCTCGACGCCGCGCTCGAGGCGCTCGCCGCGCGGGCGCCGCTCCCGGTCGAGATCGACGGCCCCGCGGGCGAGCTCCCCGCGCAGGTCGAGGCGGCGGCCTACTACGTCGTCTCGGAGGCACTTGCAAACGTGACGAAGTACGCCCAGGCTTCCGCCGTAGAGGTGAAGGTGGAACGTCGCAACGGGTTTGCGGTCGTCGAGGTCGCCGACGACGGCGTCGGCGGCGCCGATCCGTTGCGCGGATCCGGCTTGCGGGGCCTCGCCGATCGCGTCGCCTCGCTGAGCGGAAAGCTCGACGTCGACAGCCCGCCCGGCGAGGGAACCCGAGTCCGCGCCGAGATCCCGCTGGAGTAGGCTGGCATGCCGAATCTTCCGCATGGAACGGTCACACTCGTCTTCACGGACGTCGAGGGCTCGACGCAGCTCGTGCAGCGTCTCGGCGACGGATACGCGCAGGTACTCGACGACCACCGCCGCCTCTTCTCCGAGGCCGTCGAGCGTGAGGGCGGCGTCGTCATCGACGCGCGGGGCGACGAGTTCTTCGTCGTCTTCGAAGACGCAGGGCGAGCAACGGAAGCGCTCGTGGCCGCGCAACAGGCGTTCGCGGAGCACGATTGGCCGTCGGGCGTCGAGCTCCGCGTCCGGATGGGACTGCACACCGGCGAGCCGACCGTTCGGGATCACACCTACTTCGGGTTGGACGTCCACCGCGCCGCGCGGATCTGCCAAGCTGGGAGCGGCGGCCAGATCCTGCTCTCCGAGCGGACGCGGGACTCGCTCGACTCGGCCCGCGACCTCACGGATCTCGGCGAGCACACGCTCGCCGGCATCGACGAGCCGGAGCGCCTTTTTCAGCTCAGCGTGCCCGGCCTCCCGGCGCAGTTCCCTCCGCTCAGCACCGCTCGCAAGGGTTTCCGCGGCGTGCGGGTAGTCCTCGCCGACGACTCCGTCCTGCTGCGCGAGGGGATCGCGAGGCTGCTGGAGGACGCCGGGTTCGAGGTCGTCGCTCAGAGCGGCACCGCCGAGGATCTCCTGCGGCACGTCGGCATGCACAAGCCGGACGTCGCGCTCATCGACATCCGCATGCCGCCGACGCAGACCGACGAAGGCCTGCGGGCGGCGAAGCAGATCCGCGAGCGATGGCCCGACACGGGCGTCCTCGTCCTGTCGCAGTACGTCGAGCCCGCGTACGCCATGGAGCTGCTCGGCGAGAACGCCGAAGGCGTCGGCTACCTGCTCAAGGACCGCGTCTCCGACGTGGACGAGTTCGCCGCCGCGGTACGCCGCGTCGCGGAGGGCGGCTCGGCGCTCGATCCCGCCGTCGTCTCACAGCTCGTCGGCCGGCGCCGGCGGGACGATCCGCTCGAGGAGCTGACGCCGCGCGAGCGCGAGGTGCTGGAGCTGATGGCGGAAGGACGGTCGAACCAGGCGATCGCGGAACGGCTCGTGATCACGCTGCGCGCCGTCGAGAAGCACGTCACGAGCATCTTCTCGAAGCTTCGCCTGTCTTCGACCCCCGAGGATCATCGCCGCGTGCTCGCCGTCCTGACGTACCTTCGCTCCTAACCCGAGCTGCGCGTCGCCGCGTCGCATCAGTTCGCCTCCCGCGTAAGGCGGCTTCGCCTGGCTTACGCTCCGGCTATCGACTAGGGGTAACCGCACCACGAGACGCCAGCCAGCCCCCTGGTGCGGGACTGGTCGGGAAGCGATCCTGCGCATATGGATGTCGACAGGCTGAACGGAGAGCTTCGCCGCAACGGAGCCGCCGTGGACGGACCCTCCGCCGTTCACGTGCTGTGGCAGCAGTCGACCGCTTAGTCCACAAACCGCCACTCCTCCCTCCTCGAAGGCCGCCTCTCCCGGGCGGTCTTCGGCTGTGGTGCGAGCTGGGGGAACCTCCCGTTTCCCCAGACCCCCTCCACCGGCCCACCTTCGGCGGACGGGCGCTTCGCGCCGGGCGGCCTTCTCCCTTTTCAGAGGTGCAGTCCACACCCCGAAGAGGCCTGTGGGCCGGATGTTCTGCGGCTCTTGACGCTGCGAGGCTCGGTTCGTCAACCACGCGAAGGAGCTGACCAGCACATGTCCCCCCTCAAGCGCTCGAACAACATCGCAGCCCGCATGGGCCGCTGGAGCGCGAGCCACTGGAAGATCGCTGTCTTCGGATGGCTCGTGTTCGCCGTTGCCGCCTTCATGATCGGCAGCAAGGTCGGTACGAAGAACATCAAGGACGCCGACGTCAACACCGGCCAATCGCATCGGGCCGACCAGATCCTCAAGCAAGGCTTCCCCCAGTCCGCTCCGCAGACCGAGTTCGTGCTCGTACAGAGCTCGAGGCTGTCGGTCGGCGCGAAGGTGTTCCGCTCGACGATCAACGAGGTCGTCGCGGCGGTCGACGGAAACCCATCCGTCAAGAACCTCAAGTCACCGCTCGACCCCACCCACAGCGACCAGATCTCCGAGGATCGCAGCACGGCGATGGTGACCTTCGAGATGCGGGGCAAGTACGACGACGCGACGAAGAAGATCGACGCGATCGAGGCCTCGGTGGCCAAGGTCGCGGACCGGCATCCGGGCTTTTACGTTGGAGAGGCCGGAGCGGTCAGCTCGGGCAAGGCGCTCGACAAGATGTTCATCGACCAGCTGAAGCTGGCCGGTGAGCGCTCCATCCCGATCACGATCATCGTCCTGTTGCTCGTCTTCGGCGCGCTCGTCGCCGTCGGCATCCCGCTCCTGCTCGCGCTCTCCGGAGTGCTCGCAACGATCGGGCTCGTCGCGTTCCCGAGCCAGCTCGTTCCGATGGACAAGAACGTCGCAGCCGTCGTCCTGCTGATCGGGCTCGCGGTCGGCGTCGACTACTCGCTCTTCTACATCAAGCGTGAGCGTGAAGAGCGGGCCGCCGGAAAGGGCGCGCGCGCCGCGCTCGAGGCTGCGGCGGCCACGTCCGGGCGTTCGGTGCTCATCTCCGGTTTCACGGTGATCATCGCGATGGCCGGGATGATGTTCTCCGGCGACAAGTCGTACCTGGGCTTCGGCATCGCGACCATGATGGTTGTCGGCATCGCCATGCTCGGCTCGCTGACCGTTCTGCCCGCGCTGCTGTCGAAGCTCGGCGACCGTGTGGAGAAAGGCAAGATTCCGTACCTCCACCGGCTCCGCCGCGACAGCGGTGAGAACCGTCTCTGGAAGAAGATCCTGACCCCGGCGATGCGGCGCCCCGGCATTGCCGCGGCGATCGCAGGTGGCGCTCTCCTCCTGATGGCCGTTCCCGTGCTGAACCTGCACACGACGCAGAGCGGGCTCGACGCCCTGCCGAACAGTGCGCCGACGGTCCCGACGATCAAGAAGATCCAGACCGCCTTCTCGAACGGCGACGTGGCGCAGACCGAGGTCGCGATCAAGGCGGACCTCGATTCGACGGCGACGCAGCACGCAATTGTGTCGCTCAGGCACAGGGTCGTGGCCGCGGGTCTGGCCAGCGGCTCGATCAACGTCGACGTCAACAACACGCAGACGGTTGCGCGGGTGGACATTCCGCTGGTCGGCAAGGGCACCGACGGCAGGTCGATGGCCGCGCTGGAGAAGCTGCGCAACCACATCCTCCCGGCCACAATCGGGAAGGTCGAAGGCGCGGAGTACGCAGTCACCGGCGCGACGGCTATCTCGGCCGATCAAAACTCGCTGCTGAAGCGGAAGGCGCCGATCGTATTCGGCTTCGTACTCGTGTTCGCGTTCGCGCTGCTGCTGGTCACGTTCCGCTCGATCGTGATCGCGGCGAAGGCGATCGTCCTGAACCTGCTCTCGGTCGGAGCCGCCTACGGCGTGCTCGTGGCCGTGTTCCAGTGGGGCTGGGGCGCGGGCCTGCTCGGCTTCCAGTCGAACGGCGGGATCGCTTCGTGGCTTCCGATCTTCATGTTCGTGATCCTGTTCGGACTGTCGATGGACTACCACGTGTTCATCCTCAGCCGTGTCCGCGAGGCGTTCGACCGCGGTATGAGCACCGAGGACGCGGTCGAGCACGGCATCACAACGACGGCCGGCACGGTCTCGAGTGCAGCCCTGGTGATGGTCGGCGCGTTCGCGGTGTTCGCGTTGATGCCGATCCTCGACATGAAGGAGATGGGCATCGGGCTCGCAGCCGCGGTGCTGATCGACGCCACCATCGTCCGGGCAGTGCTGCTGCCGGCGACGATGAAGCTGCTGGGCGACGCCAACTGGTACCTGCCGAGGTGGCTGGAGTGGCTGCCGCGGTTGGAGCATGAAGAGAAGTTGCCGCCGCTCGTTCCGGCACCCGCAGTCGGCGCGTAGCTCCTCTGCTCCTTCGCAAAAGAAGCGCCCCGGCGAGAGCCGGGGCGCTTCGCATTTCAGGAGCCGGAGGCGGGACTCGAACCCACGACACCTGGTTTACAAAACCAGTGCTCTACCAACTGAGCTACTCCGGCGCTCGGGTCAGAGTACCGCCGTCAAACTGCTGGGGTCAGACCCCTTTTGGGGTCTGACCCCAGCTTCTGGTATTACGCGGCGTGGACGAGGTCGTCGCCTGAGATCGCGACGACGTCGGCGAGCTGATGCTCAAGGTGGGCCAGCGCGTCGCGCTCGACCTGCCGGACGCGCTCGCGGCTGATCTTCAGCTCACGGCCGATCTGCTCCAGCGAGGTCGGCTCCCCGTCGAAGCCGAACCGCAGCTCGAGCACACGCCGCTCGCGCTCCGGCAGCCGCCGGACCGCCTCGCGCACCGACTTGGCGCGCAGCGCCTGGGCCGCCTCGGTCTCCGGATCGACGGCGGACGGATCGGCGAACAGGTCGCCGAGCTCGCCCTCGCCGTCCGAGCCGACAGCCTGGTTCAGCGACACGGACGCCTCGACCGCGCCGAGCGCCTCCTCGACGTAACGCAGCTCGAGACCGGTCGCCTGGGCGAGCTCCTCGTGCGTTGGCTCCTCGCCACTCGCAGCCTGCAGCCGCTGGCGGGCACGGTTCAGCTTCACCCGCCGCTCGTGTACGTGCGTCGGGACGCGGATCGTCGCGGACTGGTTCGAGACCGCACGCTGGCAGGCCTGGCGGATCCACCAGGTCGCGTAGGTCGAGAACTTGAAACCCTTGCGCCAGTCGAACTTCTCGACGGCGCGGTTCAGGCCGATCACGCCCTCCTGGATCAGGTCTCCGAGCTGGAGGCCGTGGCCCTGGTAGCGCTTCGCGATCGAGACGACGAGCCGCAGGTTCGAGTTGATCATGCGCTCCTTCGCCGCGGCGTCGCCGCGCTCCACTCTCTTGGCCAGCGCGACCTCGTCCGCTGCGGTAAGCAGCGGATAGCGGCCGGCCTCGTTCATGAACAGGGTCAGGCTGTCCGTCGACCCGGAGGCGACCTCGGCGCGGGGCGCCGGCTCCGCATGGGGCGTGGTGATGAGCTCGACGCCGCGCTCCTCGAGCTCGGCCCGGAGCGCAGAAAGCTCCTCCTCGTCGAGCTCGTGCTCGTGGGCGTACGCCCCGAGGACCTCCTCCTCGAGCTCTCCGAGCTCCTCCGCCTCGTCGACGAAGGTGCGTGGTTCGATTTCAGCAAGCTTGGTCAGTTCAGCCACTCCTCTACGTCTCTAAAGAACGGGCGCCTGGCAGGGCGCCACATCTCTTACAACGCTTGTTCCCGCGCCTATATTCCTACAGGAGGACCTGACGCGACTGCTGGTGCGTCAGAATCTTACGCTTTACGCGCTGGAGCGCGTTGTCGATCGTCTTCGTGTCGCAGCCGAGCTCCTCGGCCATCTGCTCGTACGACGAGCCCTCCAGGTAGAGCCGGAGGGCGTCAGCCTCGAGCTGTGAGAGACCGCTGCCGAGGGTGAACACGAGGCTCTGGAGCTCCTCCGTGGAGATCACGCAGACGGACGGATCGTCGACGCCCGGCCCGGGAAGGGCGTCCCCGAGGGTGACCTCGCTGTCCGAGTCCTGGCCGGCCGGGGTGTGGCTGAACGAGACGTAGGTGTTGAGCGGAGCGTGCTTGAACCTGGTGGCCGTCTTGATCGCGGTGATGATCTGCCGGGTCACGCACAGCTCGGCAAAGCTCCGAAACGACGTCTCCTTGTCCGCCCGGAAGTCCCGAACCGCCTTGTAGAGCCCGATCAGGCCCTCTTGGACGAGGTCTTCCGAGTCTCCGCCGGCCAGGAAGTACGAGCTGGCCTTGAGCCGGACAAACCCGGTGTAGCGCCGGATCAGGACGTCGAGCGCGCCGCCGTCACCATTCCGGGCGCGCAGGACGAGCTGGAGGTCTTCGAGCTCCCTCTGGGCCTTCTGGGCGGCGGTTGCGGCTTGCCGTGCGGCCATCTGGCTTCCCCCGGTTCAGGGGCGAGGCGCGAAGCCTCACCCTAAGGTTGAGGGAGAAGATAGCAAGGTCCGCCGCTCTTTACAAGACGTTTGCAGTGGACCCAGGATGATACGAACGTACGTTCGCTTTCATTCCGAGAAGGGAAGCTGCATCGCTCCCGTCGCCACCTCCCACAAGTGGCCCTCGGTGTCGGCGAAGTAGCCGCCGTACCCTCCCCAGGATGTGCGTTCCGCGTTCTTGACGACCCTCCCGCCTGCACGCTCCGCCTCGGCGAGAACCTCGTCGACGCGTTCCTCGGACCGGACGTTGTGGGACAGGGTCACGCCGCGAAACCCGGTTCCCTCGGCGGACACTCTGGCGTCCTCCGCGAGAGCGTCCCAGGGGTAGAGCGCGAGCGCCGACGAGTCGTCTCCGAGGCTGAAGCAGACCCAGTTGTAATCCTCCTGCAGGATCGGCCAGCCGAGGCCCTCGCCGTAGAACCGCCTCGCGCCCGCCAAGTCGCTGACGCCGAGCGTGATCACGGCTACGTGCGGATTCACGCCCAGAGCTAATCAGACGGCGAGCGCCAGGTATCCCGCCGGCAGCTCCGCCAGGAGGGCCTCCAGCGCTTCGCGCAGCTGGTCCCGCATGCCCTCGTCCTGCAGCGCCCCGTCGTCGTCGAACCTCGTCGGTGCGTGGCCGACGGCGACCTCGCCGTCGACGACGCGGGCCCCCGTCGCGGCCAGGACCTTGCGCAGCTCCGCCTGCGACCAGACAGCACCGAACGCGCCGGTGCTCGCGCCGACCACCAGGACCGGCTTGTTGCGCAGCGGGTTGGTCGCGATCGGCCGCGAGGCCCAATCGACCGCGTTCTTCAGCTGCCCCGGCACGGACGAGTTGTACTCGGGCGTGGCGAAGAGGACCGCATCCGCGTCCGCGACGGCAGCTCGAAGAGCCGCGACGGCGGCCAGGGCCGGCTCGATGTCGTCGTCCTCGTCGTAGGGCGGGATTTCCTTGAGCGCGTCCCAGATCTCCAGCTCCACGAACGGGGGGAGAAGCTCCCCCGCGGCGCGGAGGAGCTTCGTGTTGTACGAGTCGCGGCGAAGGCTTCCGGAGATCCCGAGAACCTTCACAGCCGTTACGCCTCCCTCACGAAATAGAGCTCGGCGATGAGCTTCACGTCGTTCGGCAGAGCGGGCTCTCCGCTCGGAAGCGGCGCGTTCCAGTTGAGCCCGAACTCGGTTCGGTCGACGGTCGCCTCGAGCTTGAGCCCGAACCGCTGGCGGTCGGCATAGTCCGTCAGGGGCTCCGAGATCGTCCCGGTCAGCTCGACGGGCCCGGTGACGCCGCGGATCGTGATGTCACCGCGAACGGTCAGCGCTTCGGCCGAGCGCTCGAGCTCACGAGACTCGAACGTCAGCTCGGGATGGCGCTCGGCGTCGAAAAAGTCCGGAGACTGCAGGTGAGCCGAAAAATTCTCGTCCTTGACGTCGATGCTCGCGACGCGGGCCGAGCCGGTGAGGCCCTCCTCCGTCACCTTGGCCTCCACATCCGCGAACTGCCCGCGGAAGGTGCCCGCGAGGTACGGGATCTCGAAACCGATCGACGAGTGGACGGGATCCAGGTTCCACGTCCCGGTCGGCAGGGCCGCCTGGGTATCAGTCAAAACGCTCATGTACACTCCTCCTTGATTGCTGTATAATTGACTCCGCAAGCAAATGTACAGGAGAAAGATTGTCTAGTCAAGTATTGAGCGAGCAAGCTTCTGCCCTGGACGCTTTCGCGCGGCTCCTGCGGGCCAATTCGGCCGCCACCCGGACGATGAACGCCCGGCTCGTTGCCGACCACGGGCTCACGATCAACGCCTACGAGGCGCTCCTGCTCCTCTACCGGGCGGAGGACCAGAGGATGCGCCGCGTCGACCTGGCCGAGAAGCTGATCCTGACCGCTTCGGGCGTCACCCGGCTCCTGGACGGCCTCGAGCAGGCCGGGCTCGTGGACCGGGCAGCCTGCGCGAGCGACCGCCGCGTCACGTACGCGGTCCTCACGGAGACCGGCCGGGCGAAGCTCCGCAAAGCGTCGCGATCCCACGTTGCGGATATCCGTGAGTTCTTCGAGACACGTTTCAGCGCCGAGGAGCTCGATCAGCTCGCCGGCCTGCTCGGGCGCCTGCCCGGCGCGGCCGAGGCCGTCGACGAGGACTGCGGGGCCGGCTAACCGCCGCGGCGCAGCCGCTCGAGCTTCGCGCGCGTCTCGGGATCGAGCGTGTCACGCAGGTGGTGGGGCCTGTCCTCGCTGTGCGAGACGGCCTCCATGTCGCCCAGGAACGTCGCGGACGACCGCTTCTGCACTTCTTGTCCGGACGTCCCGCGCACGGCCACGTCCGAGGAGACGAGACAGACGATCTCGGTGCCACGATTCTCTGCGGCGAGACGCTCGAGCAGCGTGTCCGCGTTTGCGGCGTAGCGCACCTCGAGCGGGCCGTACGACTCGTCCGCCCCACCGCCGTCGAACACGAGCACGCCGCGTGCGCCCTTGACCGCCACGAAACTGGCGAGCTCGTCGCGGAGCTGCCGCAGGTCCTCGTAGTTCCCGGCGTGGAAGAGGTTGTGGCCGTCGAACAGGTACAGCGTCGGGTCAGCCAACGCGTTGCCTTTGCGCCTCGTAGAGGAGAACCGCCGCCGCCACGCTGACGTTCAGCGACTCTACGTTGCCTGCCATCGGAATCGAGACGACCTCGTCGCAGGTCCGCCGCACCAGCGGCCGCAGTCCTTTCCCCTCGGCCCCGAAGACGAAGGCGACGCCACCGCTCAGGTCCGTCTCCCACATCGGCTTCGCGCCGTCGCCGACCGCCCCGAAGATCCACAGGTCACCGCGTTTCACCTCGCCGAGATAGCGCGCCAGGTTCGGCACGACCGCGACCGACACGTGCTCGACCGCGCCCGCGGAGGCGCGGCAGACCGCGGGCGTCACCGTGGCCGCGCCGTGGGCGGGCACGACCACCCCGGTCGCCCCCGCCCCGTCGGCGCTGCGGATCACCGCGCCGAGGTTACGCGGATCCGTCACCTGGTCGAGGCAGGCGAGCAGCGGCCGCTCGGCCGCTGCTAGCTCCCACCCGTCGGCATACCGGTACGGCTCGCACCACGCGACAAGGCCCTGGTGGTCACGCGTGCCGGCCGCCTCGCTGAGCTCGCGCTCGAGCTTCGTCTGCACACGGGGCCGGTCGACCTCGCGCAACCACGACTCCGCTTTCAGCGCGCGCTCGGTCGCCCAGAGCTCGAACACTTCGCGCCGTCCGCGTAGCGCTTCCCGCACCGCACGCCGGCCGTAGACCTGCTCGCGCGTCACTTCGGAACGAGTTGGAAACCGTCGGCGACGTCGCGTGCCTCCCAGCCCGCCGCCTCGATCTGTTCCCGCAGCCGGTCGGCCTCGTCGAAGTCCCGCGTCGCTCGCGCCTGCCGCCGCCGCTCGGCAAGCTCGACGACCTCCGGCGGAGCGTCCTGCTCCTCCGCCAGCGCCGCGAGCCCGAACACGCCGAACGCGCGCCGCAGCAGCTCGTGGTCGCGCCAGCCGTGCATGACCGCAAGCGCCTCGGGCGTATTGAAGTCGTCCTCGAGCGCGGCGGCGAAGCTGTCCCAGTCGCCGCCGGCCTGCGAGGGCGCACGGAAGATCTCGCGGAATCCGTCGACACGGGCACGCGCCGCCGCCATCGTCTCGTCGGAGAAGTCGATCGGCTTCGACCAGTGCGCGGTCATGAAGAAGAGCAGCACCGTCTCGCGACCCCAGCGCACGAGCACGTCCTTCAGCGGCGCGATGTTGCCGACGGACTTCGACATCTTCTTGCGGTCGAGCCGCAGCAGCCCGTTGTGCATCCAGATGCGCGCGAACTCGCGGCCCGCCGCCTGCGACTGTGCCCGCTCGTTCTCGTGATGGGGGAAGACGAGGTCGAGCCCGCCGAGGTGGATGTCGAAGCTCGGCCCGAGGAACTTCTCCGCCATCGCCGAGCACTCGATGTGCCAGCCGGGGCGGCCGCGCCCCCACGGCGAGTCCCACCACGTGTCCTCGCCCTCCTTGTTCGCCTTCCAGAGCGAGAAGTCGCGTGGATCCTGCTTGAGCGGATTCGGCTCTTGCTCCTCGACCTGATCCGGGCGCTGTCCCGACAGCCGGCCGTAGTCGGGGAAGCGCTCGATGCGGAAATAGACGTCGCCCTCAGCCTCGTATGCGTAACCGTCTTCGATCAGCTCCTCGATCAGCGTGATGATCTCTGGGATCGTCTCCGTCGCCTTCGGTTCCGCATCCGGGCGGCCCAGACCGAGCGCCTCGGTGTCCTCGAGGTACCAGCCCGTCGCGTCCGCGGCGAGCTCCGCGCTGTGGTTCGGCGCGGCCTCGTAGATCCGGTCGTTGATGTCCGTGATGTTCTCGACAAGCTTGACGTCGTACCCGCGGAGCTCGAGCCAGCACTTGAGCCACTGCGAGATCACGTACGGCCGCGCGTTGCCGATGTGGATGCGCTGGTAGACGGTCGGCCCGCACGTGTACATGCCGATCCGCGCGGGCGGGTCCGGCAGGTCGACCTTCGCCTTCGTCAGGGTGTCAAAGAGCCGCATCGATCCTGCGCAACGTCTCGTCGCGCGGGAGCGCGGCGATGGCCCGCGCTCCTGCCCCGTCAGCGCGACACGCAGGGCACGCAGGTTGCCGCCGACCGCCTTCAGCTCGCGGACTAGCCCCCGCGCGTCGGCGCCGCCGTTCGTCCGCTCCAGCAGGTCGCGGAAGCGCTCGAGCGTCTCGGGCGCGTCGACCTTGACGGGCTCCGGCGCGGTCAGGATCGCACGCGCGTATTCCTTCGCCTCGTTCAGGTCCCGTGCGCCGCGCAGCGCCGGCACGACCTCCACAGGCGCACCGGCAGCCGCGGCGAGCTCCTCGTCGCCCATCGACTCGATCACCTCGATCGCAAGCCGGCGGATGCGCGGCAGGTCGTAGTGCACGTCGTGCTGCGGCACGCCGAGCTCCTCGAGGTAGCGCCGAACGGCAGGCCCTGGAATCCCGGCGTCGCGCAACGACGCAACCGTCGCGCCGGGCGCGCGCTTCGCGAGCTTCTTGCCGTCCTCGCCGAGAATCAGCCCGTGGTGGACGAACTCGGGCGGCCGCGCGCCGAGCGCCTCGAACAAGCGCCGGTGCAGCGCCTCGTTCGGGCGATGGTCGAAGCCGCGGACGATGTGCGTGATCCCGAAGTCGACGTCGTCGACGACGCTCGCGAGCTGATAGGTCGCGGTGCCGTCCTCGCGCACCAGCGTGATGCCGTCGAAGCGATCGCCGAGCACAGCGCCGGCGTCGCGGTAGCGCTCCCGGCGCTCGCTTTGACGCACCGGCCCTTCCTCCCACTCCAGGCCGAGCCAGCGCAGGTCGCCGATGATCTCCTCCTCCCCGCCGGGCACGTTCCGCGCGGGGTCGGTGTCGTCGATCCGAAGCAGCATCCAATCGCCCAACGTGCGGTTGGCGACAGCGCTGAGCGCGTTCCCGACGTGCAGGGAACCGGTCGGGCTAGGGGCAAAACGGACTCGCTTCATCTGCGGGTCAGTCTAGAGTCCGAGTCCGTGGAGGCCGCCCTGCTCGCCTGGTTCGCCGTGCACGGGAGGGACCTGCCCTGGCGGCGCACGCGCGACCCCTACGCGATCCTCGTCTCCGAGGTGATGCTGCAGCAGACGCAGGTCGAACGCGTGGTGCCGCGCTACCTCGAGTGGCTCGAGCGGTGGCCGTCCGCCGACGTCCTCGCCTGCGCCTCGCCCGCGGACGTCATCCGCGCCTGGCAGGGGCTCGGCTACAACCGGCGCGGCCTGAACCTGCTCCGCGCAGCGCGGCAGGTCGTGCGCGACGGCTGGCCGGACGACCTCACTCAACTGCCGGGCGTCGGTCCGTACACCGCCGCCGCCGTCGCGAACTTCGCCCTCGGGAAGGATCTGCTACCGGAGGACGTCAACGTGCGCCGCGTCCAGGAGCGCACCGGCCGGTCCTTCTCGGCGGGGGCGGCACAGGCGCTGATGGACCTCGGCGCGACGGTGTGCCTCGCGCGCATCCCGCGCTGTGGCGCGTGCCCGCTGGCCGCAGCCTGCCCTTCCCGAGGCCGGCGGTACGAGCCACTGCGCACGCAATCGCGCTTCGAAGGCTCGTTTCGCCAGCGTCGTGCGCACACGCTCAGTCTCGTCGCCGCCGCCGAACGCCCACTGGCGGAGCTCGACCGCGAAGCCGTTCATTCCCTTGCGCGCGACGGTCTCGTCTCGATCGACGCCGACGTCGTCGCGCTGCCCGCGTAAGGCGAACTGCTGGGGTCAGACCCCGAGGGGTCTGACCCCAGACTTTCGGTTTACGTGTGCTTCAGGCCGGTCTTCGGGATCCGGATCACGAGCCGGTCGTCGTCGTAGACCGCGGTCACGCCGGAGAGATCGCTGCCGTCGGGGAAGTTCAGCGACTCGTCGAGCGAGATCGTCCGGTGCCCGTCGGCGCTCCTGCCGCTTGCCCGCAGGAGAAGTTTCGAGCCTTCCGGCTCCACCGTCAGCGTGTCGGGATCCAGGCCCGGCGCGGGCATCTCGAGCACGATCGTGTCGCCCTCGTTGCGTGTGGTGGGCGACGCCCAGCCCGCGGGCAGATTCGACGTGGCCGTCTTCGTGGTCGCAGCGACCGGCACCTCGTCGTGGGGCGCACGGGCACGCGCATCCTCCATCGCGTCGGTCGTCCCGAACAGCTTCTTCAGCAGGCCCACCGCGCCGTATTCAGCGCTTGGCTCGGCAACCCTGCCGGCCGTCAGGCGGCTACGATCCGCTGGTGACCGGCTCGATCTGGTTCTACCTTTTCCCGCTCTACATCCTCGGCGGCCTGCTGCTCGTGCTCGGCGTGTTCGCCCTGCTCGGCCGCATTCAGGGAGGGCGCCATCTGAAGCCGATCCTGACGGGCCTGATGAAGCTGCCGCTCGTCGGCAAGCTCATGAAGAGAGCCTCGCAGGCGGCGCTCGAGCGCCAGAACCCGGAGCTCGCCAGCGCGGTCAAGAAGATGGAGCGCGCCGGCGTCGCGCGCGATCCGCAGCGAGCGGCTCAGGCGCTCTCCCGGCTGAACGCGAAGGAGCGGGCGGCGTACCTCGACGCGACGGCGGACCAGTCGGACGCGATCGCCCAGAACCGCCAGATGCGCCGCCAGCTCGAGCGGGCGAAGAAGGGCCGCCGCCGGTAAAGACAACATCGCTCTGGCGTAACCGCGACTTCATCCTGCTCTGGAGCGGGCAGGTCGTCTCCACCGTCGGGAC
>VAXY01000042.1:24037-26032 GCA_005885085.1 Actinomycetota bacterium
TCGCGCAGACGCACTCGCCCGCGCGGGCGGGCCTCGTCGGGTTCGCCCAGACCCTCCCGTACATGCTCTTCTACCTTCCGGCCGGCGCGCTGGTCGACCGCTGGAACCGCAAGCGCGTGATGCTGATCGCCGACGCGGGGCGAGCGGTCGCGCTGGGGAGTCTCGCGCTCGCACTGGCGGCACACGCGTTCTCGTTTGCCCAGATCCTCGCCGTCGCGTTCGCCGAGGGGACGCTGTTCGTGTTCTTCTCGCTCTCGGAGTCGGCTGCGTTGCCGCAGATCGTTCCGCAGGAGCAACTGCCGACCGCGGTCGCCCAGAACCAGGCCCGCATCCAGGGCGCCGACCTCGTCGGCCAGCCGTTGGGCGGAGCGCTCTTCGGGTTAAGCCGGCTGCTGCCGTTCGCCGCGGACGCGATCTCCTACGCGATCTCCTTCGTCTCCTTGCTGTTCGTGCGGCCCGCGTTTCAGGAGGAACGGGAGCGAACGCCAACGCGCCTGCGCGCGGAGATCGCCGAGGGTGTCGTCTGGCTGTGGCGCCAGCCGTTCCTGCGGGCCGCAGTCTTTCTCGTCGCGGGTTCCAACTTCGCCTTCAGCGCGATCATCCTCGCGCTGATCGTCCGGGCGCACGATCGGCCTGATGCTCGCCTTCTTCGGCCTGGGCGCGATCGGGGGCTCGATCGTCGCGCCCTGGGTGCAGCGGCACGTACACGCAAAGGTGGTCATCATCGGCGCGTTCTGGATCTGGGCTGCCGGAGCCTTCGCGAGCGCAGTGATCCAGACGCCGTTCGGACTGGGCGCCGTATGGGCGTTCGGCGCCGTTTTCGGCCCCGTGTTCAACGTGACCTTCGCCAGCTATCGCTACGCGCTGGTGCCCGACCGGCTGCTAGCCCGCGTCGGCAGCGCGGCACTCGTGGTCGCCTGGGGAGCGATTCCGCTGGGACAGCTCACGGCGGGCTTCCTGCTCCAGAGTCTGGGCGCGCGCGACACAATTCTCGCACTCGCAGCCGCAATGGTGGCCGTGGGGCTCGCGGCGACGGCCTCGCCCAGCGTGCGCTCGGCGCCTCGGGTGGAGGAACTGCTGGCCGGTGAGCCCGCGGCAGGTTGAGCGTTGTAGTCACCGTCTTCCGGGAATTGCATCCGGGTCCACGCTTCCCATGAGCGACGTTCACGTGTGCGCGAGCAGCGCCACAGCCTGCGCCGCCAGACCTTCTCCGCGGCCGGTGAAGCCGAGCCGGTCGGTCGTCGTCGCGCGGACGCTCACCGGCGCGCCCGCGAGCTCCGTCAACGTCTGTTCGAGCTCGCCTCGCCGGCGGTCGATGCGCGGCTCTTCGCCGATCAGGACGCAGTCCGCGTTCACGACCGTGTAGCCGGCCGCACGAACCTGACCGAGCGCGTCCCGCAGCAGGTCGAGCGAGGAGATCCCCTCCGGCGTCGATGAGTCGGATGGAAACAGCGAGCCGATGTCGCCGAGGCCGGCCGCGCCCAGCACCGCGTCGATCAGTGCATGCGTGATCACGTCGCCGTCCGAGTGGCCGGCGAGGCCGCGGGGCGACTCGAACCTCACTCCGCCGAGAACGAGCGGCACGCCGTCCGCGAAGGCGTGCGCATCGACGCCGATGCCGACGCGGAAGCTCACCCCAGCGGCTCCTGCCGCGCACGGCGCTGCTCGAAGACCGTGACGGTCTCGTAGCCGGCCGAGCGCAGCAGCTCCCGAGCGCGGTCGAAGTCCTGCCCCACCAGGTCGGGTGCATGAGCGTCCGAGCCGGTCGTGACCGGCACGCCGCGCCGGCGACACGCGGCGAGCAGGTCAGGATGCGGATAGAGCTCACGCACGGGCTTGCGCAAGCCCGCGGTGGACACCTCGACCGCGATGCCGGACTCGGCGATCGCATCCGCGACCCCCGAGTAGTCGAAGGACATGGCCCGTTCACCGAAGATCTTCACCAGGTCGGGATGCGAGAGGGAGTCGAACAGGCCGCTCCGTGCCGCGGCGGCG
>VAXY01000222.1 GCA_005885085.1 Actinomycetota bacterium
GTCGTCGTCCGCAGGTCGAGCCCGTAGGTCGGCTTATGGAAGACGACGACCTTCGGATCGAAAGACAGCTCGCGTGCGAGCACCACCTTCTGGACGTTGCCGCCCGAAAGCGCACCCGCGCGCGTCGAGACGCTGGGCGTGCGCACGTCGAAGGCATCCACGAGCAACCGTGCCTCGCGGTCGAGGGAGCGCCGCTCGATGCGTCCGTTCCGCCAGAAGGGTCGCTGGCCGATTCGCTTCAAGAAGAGGTTCAGGCTGACGGGCAGCGACGTGACGATTCCCTCTCCGAGGCGGTCGTCCGTGACGTAGCGGAGGCCGAGCTTCTGCCGTGCTGAGACGTCGAGCCGCTGGACCGGGGCCCCGTAGAGCCGGATCTCACCCGCGGCGGCGGGCCGTTCGCCCGCGATCACCTCCGCCAGCGCGCGCTGGCCGTTTCCGTCCAGCCCGGCGACGCCGAGGATCTCACCCTCGCGGATCATCAGGGAGATGTCCTCGATGCCCGGATCGAAGCCGCCGACCGCGCGCGCGGACACGCGCACGAGTTCGAGCAGCGCGTCCGCGTCCGGCGCGCCTTCCTCGACCGCACCGGCACCCTCCTCGCTCTCGAGCTCGGTCCTGAGCTCGGCCACGTCGGCGACCTCGCGCGACGCTTCGCCGAACATCAACCGGACGATGTGCGCCTGCACCTCCTCGCGCGACGTCGCCGCGAGCTGGGCGGTGTCGAGCGCGCCGGCGACTCGCCCGGCCCGCAAGATCGTGATTCGGTCCGCCACCGCGAGCGCCTCGTGCAGCTTGTGCGTGATGAAGATGACCGCTATGCCGGTCTCCTTGAGCCGGCGGAGGACCTTCTGCAACTCCGCCACGCCCTGGGGAGTCAGCATGGACGTCGGCTCGTCGAGGATCAGCACCCTGGAGCCGCGCCAGAGCGCCTTGACGATCTCGACCTGCTGCTGGCGCCCGAGCGCGAGCTCGCCCGCGGGCGCGTCGGGATCGACCTCGACGCCGAGCGTCGCGGCGACCTCGGCGAGTCGTGCGCGGGCCGCCTCCGTCTTCAGCGTGAGTCCGCGCGTCTCCCCGAGCAGGAGGTTCTGCAGCACCGTGAGCGCCGGGACGAGGGTCGAGTGCTGGTAGACCGTGCCGACGCCGAACTCGAGTGCCGCGCGAGGCGCGTCGATGCTGACAACCTTCCCGTCGACCCGGATCTCGCCGGCATCCGGTCGGAGCATCCCCGAGAGGATGCTGATCAGGGTCGACTTGCCTGCGCCGTTCTCACCGAGCAGGCAATGCACCTCGCCGTGTCGCGCCGCGAGCGAGACGTCGTCGTTCGCCACGACTCCGGGGAACCGCTTCGTGATGCCAAGCAGCTCGACGGCCGGGGCGCCTGTCGGGGTGGCCGCTTTGCGACTGAGCGATTCCGTACGAAGCCTCTGTGTCGTGCACGGCGGCCGCCGAAGCGGCCGCCGTGCACTGTTCCGGGCCGCGTCTCCGACGCGGCTACTTCTTCTTGATCAACGCCTTGACCTGTCCCGCCTTGGTCGTCAGCGGCACCTTGATCGTGCCGTTCATGACGCCCGCCTTCGCAGTCTGGATCTGCGCCCACACGTTGGCGGGGATCAAGCGGGTCTTGAGGAGCGAGATCCCGCCGTTCGAGAGCGTCAGGTTGTAACCGTGCGTCCCGTAGTTCCCCGCGTTGATGTCCGAGATCGCCTGCTTGAACGCGCGGGTGAAGCTCCAAAGCACCGACGAGAGGAGGACGTGCTTCTTGTCGATCGGGCCCATGCTTCCGATGTCGCCGATGAACCAGACCTTGTGGCCCGCCTTCGCGGTCTCGATGCCCTGCAGATACCCAAACGACGCGTTGTCGCCCATCCCGAAGATGACGTCCGCGCCGGTCGCGATCACCTGCGTCACGACTCGCTTGCCGCCGGCGGAGTCGTCGTACCCGGCGGAGCTGATCGTGACGAAGGAGATCTTGATCTTCTTGTTCACCTTCTTGACCCCGGCGACGAAGCCGCCGCTCATCTTGTACCAGTTGGTGTCCGAGGCCGAGATCACGACGGCGACATGATTGGTCTTCGTCGTGCGCGCGGCGAGAATGCCGGCGAGGTAGGAGCCTTGCTGGCTCGAGGTGGTGATGTTGGAGACGTAGTCCTTGGTCAGCTGGGTCGGGATGTCATAGGTCATGATCGGGACCTTGTACTGCGTCGCGATGCGTGAGGCGATCGTGTCGTAGCCGCTCGCGTGCGCGACGATGAAGTCCGCGCCGCCCTGAGCGAGCTGTCGCAGCACCGACTCCGTCTTGTCGTAGCCGATGTTCGTCTGTGCGACGAACTTGGCGCTGACGGAAGCCGCCGCCGCCTTCGCCGCGTTGTAGCCCTGCTGGTTCCAGCCGTAGTCGCTCGGCTTCGCAGGCGTCGCGATCGCCACCTGCTTCACCGTCCCGTTCTTGGTTGCGGTCGCAGCGAACGCAGCACCCGCTGCGACCGCAACCGCAGCGGCGGCGAGAACTGCGAGCGCGGTTACCGGGAGACGCCTATGCATGGGGGGACATCCTCCTCTCATCGACCCTGATTCCTGAGCTTCCGCTCGGCGAGCGGACGCCGCCCCTGGTGCGCGCCGGCGCGGCCGTCGAGCGCGGAACAAAACCGCTTCTCACCGGCCGGCGAGGGCGAAAGCGTGCTGCTTGATCGCCTCGTTCATCGGGTGTTAGGGTCGGCTGGTAACTGTCAACAATCCGCGCGCGAAGCGACCCTATCCCTTTCGCCGGAAGGATGCAATGGCCGAGGCGACGGTTCGAAGCGACCAGAACGACGACGTTCCGCGGCTCGAGAACCTCACACTCTCCCAACGCGCGCACGCGTACCTCCGCGACGAAATCCTCTCCAACCGGCTCGCTCCGGGAACGGAGCTGCAGGAGCTGGCGCTGTCTCAACAGCTCGGCGTGAGCCGCGGGCCGATCCGGGAGGCACTCGGCAGCCTCGCAGCCGAAGGACTGGTGACCGTGCGCCCGCGGCGCGGCGCCGTCGTCCACTCCCTCTCGTCCGAGGAGTTCCTCGAGGCCTATCAGGTGCGGGAAGCGCTCGAGGTGCTCGCCGTCCAGCTTGCCGTCCCACAGCTCGGACCCGAAGGACTGGAGCGGCTCCAGACGCTGACCGACACGATGGCCTCGCGGGCCGCATCCGGGCAGGTGACCGAGTTCTTCGAGGCGAACGCCCTCTTCCACGAGACGTTCGTCCAGAGCTCCGGAAACGCGAAGCTGGACGAGTTCTATCGCCGCCTGATCGGCCAGATGCGGCGTTACTGGCGACGCTCGCTCGTGCTGCGCGGCGACCTTCGCCGCTCCGTCTCCGAGCACCGGGGGATCCTGAGCGCGGCGCGCCGGGGCGACGGCGAGCAGGCGGCGGCCCTCATGGCCGATCACATCCGGGTTCCGCAGCTGCGACTGCAAGCGATGACAGACGACGAACTGCTCGAGGCCGAG
>VAXY01000019.1:0-371 GCA_005885085.1 Actinomycetota bacterium
GCCGGGTTCACGTGCAGGAACCGGCCGTCTACGCCGTGCAGGCTCGCCGGAATCACCAGGCTGTCAAGCAACCACAGGTCGACGTCTTGCAGGGGGTCGGGCATGGCGCCCCCATCGTGGACCAGCCGTTCACGATGCGTCAACAAGGGCGTTAGAGCGCTCGGCCGAGGCCGTCGACCAGCAGCGCCGCGTGCTCCTCGTCGAAAACGAGCGGCGGCCTGATCTTCAGGACGTCGTCGCGCGGCCCGGTGCGCCCGATCAGGATCCCGCTCTCGCGGAGGCGGTCGACGACCAGCGCCGCGACCTCGGGCCGGCGTAGCTGGATGCCGACGAGCAGCCCGCGCCCCCGCACCTCGACGATCTCCGTGCTC
>VAXY01000019.1:460-13958 GCA_005885085.1 Actinomycetota bacterium
CGCCCGGGCCGCGACCGGGTTCCCGCCGAACGTGCTGAAGACCTGGCCGGCGAACGGCAGCCGCTCCACGAGCTCGCGTCGCGTGACCACGGCAGCGACGGGATACCCGTTTCCCATCGGCTTCCCGAGCGTCACCACGTCGGGCGAGATGCCATATTGAACGAACGACCAGAGGTGTTCGCCCAGCCGGCCGTGGCCGGCCTGCACCTCGTCCGCGACGAAGAGACCGCCGGCGTCGTGCGTCCCTCGCACGACCGTCGCGACCTCCTCGGCCGACGGTGTCCAGATGCCGTCGCTCGTCAACCCTCCGTCGAGGAACGTCACGGCGATGCCGTCGAGCTCTGCGAGCGCGCGCTCCAGCTCGCGTGCGATGTCCGCTCCCGATCCCGGCGGCGCGATCCGGACAACGTGCGCCGGCCGCTGCTCCGGCGGCCACTCTTCCGGCGACAGGTCAGCGACGGCGTCGGTGACGCCGTGATATGCGTGCTCGGTCACGATCGCCCCGCGCCGCCCCGTCACCGCCGCTGCGATCCGCCACGCGATGTCGTTCGCCTCGCTGCCCGAGTTGACGAGCATCACCGTGTCGAGCCCGGCCTCGGGCGGCATCGAGGCGACCAGCCGTTCAGCGAGCTCGATCAACGGTTCGTACAGATAGCGGGCGTGTGTGTTGAGCGTCCTCGTCTGGCGGACGACCGCCTCGGTGACGCGCGGATGGCAGTGACCGACGACGGGCACGTTGTTGTAGGCGTCGAGCAAGCGGGTGCCGTCGGCCTCGTACAGCCACACGCCTTCGCCGCGAACTGCGTGAACCGGCCGCGAATACGTGAGAGGCGTGAGCATCGCGCCGAGCGTGTCGGCCCGGCGTCGCGCGAGGTCGTCGGTAGCCGTCGGGGCACGCGGCGCACCCAGCTCTTGCGCGACGGCGTCCGCGCCCATCCCGTCGAACAGCTCGAGCAGCGCCCACGAGTCGTCGTCCCAGGCTTGGATGTACTCCGCGTTCTCCGGGTAGCGGCGCACGCGCCAGGCGCTGATCGCGACGATCATCGCGAGCCTAGCGGCCACGAGGTCTCCGAGCACCGCGAGCTCCTCGAACTCGAAGGGGAGCCGAGACGCGTAACCGTCGACGGCGATGCGCCCGACGCGGAAAACGTCGCCACCGGGGCGGCCGCGGACCAGCGACGCGAGCGCGACGGCAAAGTCCGCGACTTGCCCCGTATAGCCACAGTCACCGAAGTCGACGATCCCGTTGATGCGGTCGCGGTCATCGAGCAGCACGTTCTCGAGACTGAGATCGCCGTGCACCACCTGCGTGCGCAGCTGGGGCCACCGGGGGCTGACGCGCTCCTCGAACGCGTCGATCACGCGAGCGACAAGGAGACGGCGATCCGGGTCGTCGACAGCGTCGAGCAACGGCCGGAGCTTCGGCGTGTGCTCGAGGTTCCAGAGCAGCTCGCGGCCCGCCGCCGGATGGAAGAACGAACGGAGGGCGAGGTTCAGCCGCGCGTGCGTGGCCGCATAGGCATAGACCGCGCGGTCGTCGAGCTCCGGCCCGCCGACGTGTCCGTGTAGCCGCTCGAAGAGCCGCACGTGATGGACGCCGTCCGGGCCGCGGAAGGTCGCACGCTCGCCGCGCACCCGGGCGACCGGCAGCCCTGGGTCGACACGCACGACGTGCTCGATCGCCGCGTGCTCGAGGTCGAGCACGGCCGGGTCCTCGCCCACGTTGGAGATCTTGATCACGGCGCCGGAGCCACCGTCGTCGATCAGGAACGTCTCGTCGCGCTCGCTGCCGAGGTCGGTCGCACTCCCCTCGAGGCCGAAGAGGTCGACCGCGATACGCGCCACCTCTTCCGGTGTGAAGCGCGGCGGCTGCGTCTCCAGGACGGACACGCGCCGATCCTATGCCGGGCCGTAGAGGTCGATCCCGTGCGGCTCCTGGATCACGTTGCCGCCGTCGACGACGATCGACTGACCGGTGACGTAGCCGGCCTGCTCCGACGCGAGGTAAGCGATCAGGCTCGCCACCTCGTCGGCGGTGCCCGGTCGCCCGACGGGCGTGTGGCGTCCCGCCTCGAGCTCGTCCGGCGGCGACGACGCCGTGGCAATCCAGCCGGGCGCGACGGAGTTCGCCGTGATCCCGGAGCGGCCGTACTCGAGCGCGATCGTACGCATCATTCCGTCCATCGCTGACTTCGCCGTCGCGTAGGCCGCCGAGCCGGGCGCCGTGACGAGCGGCCCCGTCACCGACGACACCATCACGATCCTGCCGTAGCCTCGTTCGACCATCGCAGGCAGGACCGCCTGCGTCGTGTGGAACGCTGTCTTCAACGTGATCTCGAGCTCGCGCTCGAGCCCGTCCGGTGACAGCTCGCCGAAGGAGGCGCTCACGGGCTCGACGCCCGTCTGCACCATCCCCGCCGCGTTCACCAGCACATCGATCGGCCCAAGCGCGCCTTGCGTCGCGGAGACGAGCTCGAACGCCTGGCTCCGGTCGGTGAGATCTGCGGCTTGCGCGAAGACGCCCGCCGCCTCCGTCCGCAGCTCCGCCTCGCGCGCCTCGATGCGATCGGCGGTCGTGGACGTGATCGCCACGCGCGCGCCGAGGCGCGCGAGCAGGCGCGCCGCGGCGAACCCGATGCCCTCGCCGCTGCCGCACCCGGTGACGAGCGCGACGCGACCGCTGAAGTCGAACGGGTTCTCGCCCATCGGCCGCGCGATGCTATCCCGTGCACGACCCCGGGCTGGCAGCCGGGGCTAGCCGACCGAAAGGATCCGAGCTCGCCACGTTCCGCGCGGCGCCTCGACCACGACTTCGTCCCCGACCTTGCGACCCAGGAGCGCGCGGCCGACGGGCGACTCGGGGGAGACGCCGCCTACGCTCGAGATCTGGACCTGCATGCGCTCGCCCTGCTCGTCCTCGATCTCCACGTTCGCCCCCACGCCGATCGTGCCGCTCCTCGCCGCCGACTCGTCGACGATCACCGCACGGTCCAGTCGGTCACGCAGCATGGTGATGCGGCGCTCCAGCAGCCCCTGCTCGTTCTTCGCCGCGTGATACTCGAAGTTCTCCGAGAGATCGCCGAAGCTACGCGCATTCGCAATCGCCTCCACCGCCTCCGCGCGCCGCGGCCCCTCAAGCTCGGCGAGCTCGGCTTCGAGCTGCTCCTTCTGCGCCTGCGTCAGGTGCTCGGACTTGTCTCCCGGCATCGCGGGAGCGTAGCTAAGCGTTCGCCGGGAGCAGAACGAGTTGATCGATTTCCGTCAGAGATCGATCGCAAACCGTTGCGACGTTGACTGATCGGTCAATCGACGTCAGTGAGCGTCGACGACGATCGAGCGTTCCCGGTCGGCGCCCGGCTCCCAATCGCGCCGGCGCTCGAAGCGAAGCGTGAACGTTCCTGCCTCGGTCGCCTCGAGCTCGAACACCTTCTCACCCGTCGCACCTGGCGCGCCCTCCCTCGGCGCCAGGTCGTCTTCACGGCGGAGCCGGATCGCCTGCGGGAGCTCGGCGGCGCGCCACAAATAGCCGCCCGGCCCGTTGTCGGAGAGGACGACCCGAAACGGCTCGTCCCGCTGAACGGCGACACGATCGCTGTCGGTGAACTCGCGCACGGTGCGAACGGGGCGCGGGCCGGCCGGCCCGCGCCCAGAGATCATCGCCTACCAGACGTACATTTCGTGGATCAGCTGGTCCGCTTCCTCCCGGTAGTTGACCGGCCTCCCGCGATCTCGTGCGTGCGCCGCGAGCAAAGCCAACGCCGCGACACCGCTGTCCGATGTCGGCGAGAAGCGCCGCCAGGGGCCTCCTGCGACGTGCATCCACGAGAAGCGGGCCGCGTACGTTGCGTAGAGCGCGTCGACCTGCTTGTTCGTGTTCCACAACCCGACCCCATCACCCGTGACAGCGGCGGCGGCCGGAGGCTGCAGCGTCGGTTCGGCCTCGAGCGTCCCGGCACCGGCGCCGCCGATCAGGTCGCTCGTGAGCTCGTCGAAATCGCGCGGTGCCTCTACCGTGCCGACGCCGTTGCCTGCCCCGGCTACTCCGCTGCCGTTCGGCGGCAACTCCTTCGGCCGAGGCTCTGTTTCGATGTTTGTCACCTCTCCCTCCCCGTTAGAGGACGTAGGCGAGCGAGATCGTCCCGCCCTGATCGAAGACGTTCACCGGTCGTGACGCTGCCTTCGCGGCGACCATGTCGGCGAGCATCGTCAGCAGCACGTCGTCGTCCGTCGGCGACAGCTTTCGCCAACCGGCGTTCGACAGGTAGACCCAGGCGTTGCGGGGCGATTCGTGCGCCCACAGGCCCTGGACCTGGCGGTTGGTGAGCCACTGCGTGAGGACGACACCGCTCACGCCCCATGGGCCGGACCACGTCTCGATCCCGCACTGCCCGTAGGCGATGCAGAAGTAGCCGGACTCACCCCAGCCGGTTCCCCAGCTGTTCTTGCAGATCCAGAAGCCGCCTCCGTCGTCGTAGCCGACGATCGAGACGCAGTGGCCACCGGCCACGTTGCCGGAGACGTGCCTGTAGATGCCGCTCTTGTACGCGAAGAAGTCCTGGTAGACGACGAAGCAGGCCGCGATCGGGCCGTGCGTCGAGATCCAGTCCTTCATCGCAGCTGTCGACGTGAGCTGCTGCATCGAGCTGATCTTGGAATTGCGGTTCGGCCAGTCGGCGTTGACGTTGCACGACTGGTCGCCGGCGGTGTACGGGAAGTAGTCCTCGAACGTGACGCCCTTGTCGCGATACGCGATCAACGCCCGTTCCGGCCACCAGCCGTTGCTGCAGTTGCGCCCCTCGGCCTTCGCCCAGCAGTAGAACAGCTGCGCTTCGGAGAGATCGAGGACGAAGTTCGGATCGCGCCGCTCGTACGCTGCTGTCCCCTCCACCGACGCGGTGCTTCCGAACGCGACGCAGGACCCGCAACCTCCCTGGTTCTTGATCGGCGTGATGTAGTTCCTGCCGCCGACGTTGCGGAGGTCGAATGCCAGGGGTGCACCGACACTCGCGGCCGCCTCGTGCTCTACCTCTGCTTCGCCACTCTCCAGCGCAGCGTGCATCTCCTCCAACGTGCGCTCGCCCGGCGGCGGGGTGAAGCCGAGCCGCTTCTCCCGCTCGGTGCGCGAGAGCTTCGTCATCGACGTCTCACCGGGCTCCCAGGCTGCTCCGGCCTCCTGGACGTCCTGCCGGAGCCCTTCCAGGTTGATCCCTTCTGCCATGTTGTGCCTCCCCTTTGGTTGACGGTCCCGGTTCTGCGGCGGCGGGCCCCGCCGGCGGCCTCCTTTCGTTTCCCTGTGGTCGGCAGCGCAGCGAACCCGGCCCCAGATCGGGCGTCGCGCTTCCTTCTGCGGCAAGAACGACGCTAGTGAGCGCCTCCGGCGCTGAACATGGACCGGTCGATGCAAATCCGATCTGCCGGAAGAAGCGCGGAGGACTAGTTCCTTCGATCCCCCTAAAAGCCTTGACTCACGGCACCGAGCGTCATACGGTCGCGCCAAGCAACAACGGAAGGACGCGTGCCCGTAACGCGAACCGAATCGTTGCTGCGGCCTTCGAGCAAGCGCGCCGGATGAGACGCGACCGGCGCCCACGCGTTGCTCTCGTGGTCGAGAACCGCCCGTATCGCGACGCCCTCGGACGAGTCTTGCCGCGGTACGGCCTGACAGTGGTCGACTGCAGTGAGGATCCCGACGTGTTGCTCGTCGACGTCGCCCTCGGCGGGGTCGGCTCCTTGCGAGACGCCGCCGCCACGGCACAAGACGCGCGCATGCTCGCCGTCGGCGTCCGCGACCTCGACCGGGAGGTCCTCAGCTGCATCGAGGCGGGAGCGATCGGTTACGTCGTGCGGGGCGCCTCGCTCGACGACCTCGCCGAGGCTACGCACAGGGCGGTCCGCGACGAGCCGCTCGCCTCTCCGCACGTCATCGCGACGCTCATGCGCCGGGTCGCGGCGTTGTCCGAGGTCGGCGCGCAGGCAAGCATCGGCGGACTGACGTCACGCGAGCTCGAGGTCGCCGAGCTGATCGAGCAGGGGCTGTCGAACAAGGAGATCGCCGCACACCTTTCGATCGCGGTGACGACAGTGAAGAACCACGTGCACAGCATCCTCGAGAAACTGAACGTGCACCGGCGCGGCGAAGCCGCTTCCCTCGTGCGCAATTCTGGCTCGAAGGCCGCTCAGGGAAGCCGCGGAGACCAGAGCGCCGACAGTAGTCCCGAGCCGATCAGAAGCGCGGAGGCCGCGGCAAGGAACCCGTAGGTGACCTCGCTCTGGCCCGGCCGGCGCCCGAGCCGCGAGCCGAGCTTCACGTAGGCGGCGCGCAGCGATTTCGCGTCCCGGGCGGCGAAAAACTGGCCGCCGGTGCGGTCGGCGATCGCCTTCAACGTCGCCGGATCGGGCGGCACCGGGACGGTCCGTCCGGTGCCGAACGGGTTGGGGCCCGGAACGCCACCCGGTGGACTTCCGAAGCCGAAACGCAGCGTGCCGTTGGGGGTTCCGAGCGCCACGGTGTACACCGGAATACCTGCGGCTCGTGCGCGCTCGGCACCCTCCAGCGGCAGGAGCTGTCCGCGCGTCTGGGCGCCGTCGGAGAGGAAGAGGATCGAGACGAGCCCGCGAGTCTGCCCCGACGGCGCGGCCGAGAGCGACGCGAGATTCCCGTTCGGCGTCCCGACCGCCTGCTGGCCGAGCCGCACGGCCTCGGCGAGGGCATCGCCGATCGCGGTTCCGCCGAAGCTCGGGTACCACGGCAACGTGTCGAGCGCCTCGCGGACGAGCCGATGGTCGCTGGTCGGCGGGGCCGCGACGGCCGGATCTCCGGCAAAGGCAATCAGGCCGATCTGCAACCGGTCCGGCACTCGGTCGAGGAACAGACGCACGGCCGCCGTTGCCGCACCGATCCGCGACGGCTTCACGTCCTTCGACTCCATCGAGCGCGAGACGTCGACGACGAGGATCACGGTCGCGCGGTCCTTGAGAACGAGCGTATGCCGCTGCGGCCGGGCCACGCCGACGCACAGTGCCGCCAGGGCGAGCAGGAACAACGCTAGCGGCACGTACTGCCGCCACACCCGTCCCTTGACGACAGCGGCCAGCACATCGACGTTCGTGAACCGGATCGCGTAGCGCATCCGGCGGCGTTCGGCGACGACGTACAACGCGACCGCGGCGGGCACGACGAGCAGCGTCAGGAGCAGGAACGGCCGCTCGAAGCTCACGAGCCGCCTCCGCAGACGGCGCCGATCTGCAACACGGCGCGCACTGCACCGACGTCAGCGCGGGCACGCACACGAACCACGACGCCGCGCCCACTGATGCTCTGCGCGGCCGAGACGCTCTGGATCAGGACTGTGCTCGGCGGCACCTTTGTGTAGAAGCCAACCGCGTGCCAGCCTGAGATCAGGCGCTCACCGGCCGCGCAAGCGGCAACCGCGCGGATCACACCCGGATGGAGACGAACGCCGCGGACCCGCCGCACAGTCGGTTGACCGGGCGGAAACGCTGCGGGCACGCGGAACGGAACCGGGCCCGACCCGCCTCCCGCCGACGGAATGCAACCGATATGCGGCCGGAACGTCGGCGTCCGCGCCGCCGCGCCGGTGTAGACGCCGCGGAAGACCACGGCCCGTGTGGTGGTCACGCCGGGGTTCACGGGGCTTCCAAGCAATCCGAGGAAGTCGATGTCGACGGCGCGGTCGCTGAGCTCCGCGTCGAGTCCGCCGACGACGAAGCCGCGCGGGCAGGAGAGCTGGTACTGCACGGGCGCGCGCGGCGCGGCACGCGATGCCGGCACGACGACCCAGGGACCGGCGACACGCACGCAGACCTGGAGCCCCTTGCACTCGTTGGTGGCAGCCGCCGGAGCAACGCCGACCACGAGCGCGGCCAAGGCAGCTGCCATACCGACCGCGAACCGCATCACGGCATCCTCCTGAACCACAGCGCGGAAAGCGCGCCGCCTGCGAGCAGCAACGCGGCCGAGCCGCCGGCGAAGAGGTCGGTGATCTCCCGCGACTCACGGCGGGTGCCGAGCCGTGAGCCGAGGTGCTCGTACACCTCGCGCAGGCGCGCGCTGCTCGGAGCGGTGAAGAAGCGCCCGCCGGTCACCTGCGCGAGCGTGTGCAAGGTTTCCGGGCTCGGCGGCACGCGCAGCTGCTCCTGGAAGCCGTTCGCCAGGGGCACGTTGATCACGCCGTCCTGGGTCCCGACGAGGATCGCGTAGACCGGAATGTGGGAGGACCGCGCGCGCAGCGCGGCCGTGCCGGGCGTCGTGCGCCCGCTGAGGTTGGCTCCGTCGGAGATGACGACGATCGCACTCGGAGGAGTCGTCCCGTTGGCCGCGCGCTGTCGCCGCGCGAGCTGGATCGCCAGCGCGATCGCGTCGCCGAGCGAGGTTCCCTCGGCCGTGTGCAGCGAGTGCAGCGCCGTCCGCGCAAGCGTGCGATCGTCGGTCGGCGGCAACGCCACATACGCGCGACCGGAAAACCCGACGACCGCAACCCGGTACTTCGACGGAATCTGATCGAGAAACGCGAGCGCCTTGCTCCGCGCCGCTCCGAGGCGAGACGGCCTCACGTCCTGCGCGCCCATCGAGAGCGAGGTGTCGACCGCGAGGATCACCGTCGCCTGCTCGCGCTTGACGCTCACCGTCGCGTGGGGCCGCGCGACGCCGACGACCATCGCCGTGAGCGCGACGAGCAGGACGGCAAGCGGCACGTGCCGTCGCCAGCTCGGCGCTGCGTCCACGAGATTCGGGAGCAGAGCGGGAGTCGTGAACCTCGCCGCGAACTCCGCTCGCCGCCGTTCGCGCCATACGTACGCGGCCACGAGCACGGGCACGACCACGAGGCCAACCAGCGCGAGCGGCCACTGAAAGCTCATCGGCCAGTTCCCGGTCGATGAGCGAGGGAAGGGGCAGAAGGGGAAACCGTGAGGTTTCCTCCCACCTTCTCCTCAGCCCGCGCGGCGATCGCAGCGGCGCGCGGGCTAAGGCGTGACCTAAAGAAGGGGACGAACCGAACGTGAGCGAAGCTCATCGCCGATGCCCTTGGCGCAAGAACACGGCGAGCGAGCGGAGCCAGTCGCCCGAGGTCGAGAGCACGACGTGGCGTGCCCCTGCCGCCGCGAGGCTGCGCGCCACGCGGGTTCGCTCATCCGCCGCCGCGGCGGCGAAGCGCGCGCGCAGGCGCTCGCTACGCGTGTCGGCCCGGAGCTGCCTGCCGGTCTCGGGATCGACGAGCCAGAGCACCCCGGCGTTCGGCAGCTCCTGCTCGCGCGGATCGCGAATCTCGACGGCGACGACCTCGTGCCGTCCGGCCAGGTCGAGCAGGGGACGCCGCCAGTCGATCGCTCCACGGAAGTCGCTCACGACCACGACCACCGAGCGCTGGCGCGCCAGCGTGCCGGTGCGGCGGAGCGCCTCGCCGAGTAACGTCGCCCCGGCCCGGCCGTCCTCGTCGTCCGGCTCTTCGCGCAGTGCGCCGAGCAGGCCGATCAGGCCCAAGCGCCCCTGGCGCGGCGGCAGCGAGCGCGGCGCGAGGTCGCCGAACGTGACCAGGCCGAGGCGATTCCCACGGCGCGTGGCGACGTGCCCGATCGCAATCGCGACCCCTTCGGCAACGTCGGCCTTCCGTCGATCTGCCGTGCCGAAGTGCATCGACGGCGACGTGTCGAGGACGAGCCACGTCACCAGCACCCGCTCGGCCAGCTGCACCCGGACATGCGGCTCGCCCGTGCGCGCTGTCACGTTCCAGTCGATCCGGCGCACGTCGTCCGTGCCCGGGACGTACGGCCGAACCTGCGCGAGCTCCGTTCCCTCACCGAGCAGGGTCGAGCGGAAATCGCCTGCAAGCAGGCCGCCGACGCGGCGGCCGATGCTCACCTCGAGCGCGCGGAGCAATGCCTCCGGCAGCGGGCCGGGGCCGGGACGCTCGGGCGTCGGCTCAGCCCGGAACCCGCGCAGGACGCTCATCGGCCGATCTTTGGCCGATGAGCGAGGGAAGGGCTGAGGCGATACCTAAAGAAGGGGTCTCGTAGGGGAAACATTGTTTCCCCTACGGGAGCGAGCCGAAGGCGAGCGACGCTCACGCTACGGCTGGCCTCGCCAGATCTGTTTGCGGCACCGGCACCACGGCGACGACCTGGTCGAGGATCGCGTCCGCGGACACGTCCTCTGCGAGCGCCTGATAGGTCAGGACGAGGCGGTGCCGCAGCGCGTCCTTGACGAGCGTGTGCAGGTCCTCGGCGAGAACGTAGTCCCGGCCGCGGACGAGCGCCAGCGCGCGCGAGGCCTGCACGAGGCTGATCGGCCCGCGCGGGCTGGCGCCGAACGCGATGAAGTCCTTCAGGTCGTCCGCACGCTCACGGGTCGCCGTGGCAATGTCGACCGCGTAGCTGACCAGCGCCGGATCGACGTAGACGCCCGCGACGGCCTGCTGCAGCCCGCGCAGATCGTCGAGCGAGAGCGCTTGCCGCAGCTCCGGGGGCTCGACGAGCTGACGTTGCACGATCGTGAGCTCCTCGTCGTGCGCCGGATAGTCGATCAGGATCTTCAGCATGAACCGGTCGACCTGCGCCTCGGGCAACGGGTAGGTGCCCTCGGACTCGATCGGGTTCTGCGTCGCCATCACGAGGAACGGCTCGGGCACCGGATAGGTCGTATGGCCGATCGTCACCTGCCGCTCCTGCATCACCTCGAGCAGCGCCGACTGGACCTTTGCCGGCGCGCGGTTGATCTCGTCTGCGAGCAGGAAGTTGCAGAAGACGGGCCCGAGCTCCGTGTCGAAGGCCCCTTCCCCGGGCCGGTAGATGCGCGTCCCGACGAGGTCCGACGGGACGAGATCGGGCGTGAACTGGATCCTGGCGAACGTGCCGCCGAGTACCCCGGCGGTGGTCTTGATCGTGAGCGTCTTGGCGAGGCCCGGCACGCCTTCGATCAGGAGATGGCCTTGCGCCAGCAGGCAGACGAGCACGCGCTCGAGCATCGCGTCCTGCCCCGCGATCACCCGCCTGATCTCGAACAGGGCCTGCTCGAGGCGTTCCTGGGCCTCGGCCGGCGAGGGCATGGGCAGCTCGGTCACGTCGTCTCCCTCGGTCGCTGGTACAGAGTCATATACGACAGCAGGCCAACCTAAGTTTCTTCTGAGAGCGTAGGCTTACCCCAATGACGAAGTATTTGATCGAACGGAAATTCCATGTCGGCGAGGACCAGATGGAGAACGTCGGGCGGCGCTCGAAGCAGCTTGTCCAGGAGCAGTTTCCGGAGATCACGTGGCATCACAGCCACGTCGTCGTCGACGAGAGCGGGAATGTCCGCACCTATTGCGTCTACGACGCGCCGAACGAGGACGTCGTCCGAAGCCATGCCGAGCAGCTCGGCCTCCACGACGTCGCAGGCGTCTACGAGATCGCGGGCGACGTCACCCCCGACGACTTTCCGCTCTAAGGCGCGTCGCGCCGCGCAAGCAACTCGCGCATGTGAAACGTCGCCGAAACAGCGACGGCCTGCCGTTTGGTGATCTCGCGTCGTAGCTCGAGGTCGTCCGCGGCGATGACGGTCAAGGCGTCACGGTAGAAGCGCGCGGCCTCGTCTTTCGCCCAGCCACGGTTTGCCTGATCGCCGGCGGCGACGTAGTAGCGCCCCGCCCGCACGAGGTCTCCAGCCTCGTGCCAATGGTTCGCCAGTGCCGGCGCGACGTCGCCGACCTCGCCGACCGACTCTTCGAGGAAGAGGGCGATCGCCTCGTGCCGCTGCCGCCGCCGTGCCCGCGGAAGCGTCGCGTACGCAACCTCGCGGATGAGCTGATGCTTGAAGGCGAACTGCTGGTGACCCGCGAGCCGAGAGACCGGATCGCGCCGGATCAGGTCGCGCCCCTCGAGAGCGTCCAGCGCCTCGAGGCAGGCTACGCCCCCGTTCCCCGTCGCAGCAAGGGCCCCCGACCAGAAGACCTTTCCGAACACGGCGGCGTCGAGGAGCACGTCGCGCTCCTCCGACGGGAGGGCGTCGATGCGTGCCGCGACGATGCTCCGGATGCTCGTCGGCAACTCGTCCGGGTCGGCCCTGCCCTCGGCGAGAGACACCACCAGTTCCTCGAGGAAGAGCGGGTTGCCCTCAGACGTCTCGGCGAGCTCACGGATGCGGCGACCCTCGGCGCCCACGGTCTCGAACAGCCGTTGCGCGAGCTCGCGCGCGTCCTCGTCGCCGAGCGGCTGGAGCGGCAACGCGCTGTACGCCGGCAGCCCGCCGCCCCAGGCCGGCCGCTCGGACAGGAGCTCGGGACGGGCCTGAGTCAGGAGCAGCAGCGGCACGTCCCGCACGCGCGAGGCGAGCGTCTCGAGCAGGTCGAGCATGCTCGACGCGGCGACGTGGATGTCCTCGAAGACCAGAACTGTCGGCTGCTGCAGCGACGAGCCGGCGCGCGGAGAAGAACAGCGTCTGCCGGTCGCCGACCGCACCCTCTCGCCCGACGCCGATCAGCATGCCGATGTGCGAAGCGACCTCGTCGGCCTCGCCGTCGAGGAGTGCTGCGATCGCGCGCTCGAGCTTCTCGGAGGCGAGCTCGATCGGATCCGTGTCGAACATGCGCGCGATCTGCTTCACCTGCGCCGCGAACGAGCCGTAGGGAGTGACCTCACCGTAGGGAAGCGAGCGCCCGCGCACGACTCTCGCGCCTTCACTGCCCACGAGCTCGGAGAACTCCGCGCTGAGCCGGCTCTTGCCGATGCCCGCCGGGCCGAAGAGCGTCACCAGCTGCGGGCGCCGCTCTGCTACGACGCGGGCCCAGATGTTGCGCAGCGCGTCGAGTTCCGTCGCGCGGCCGACCATCGGGACCGGCCCGCTCGGCCGTTCGCCCGGCGCCGTGTGCGCCGCACGCGCGCGCCAGACCCGCACCGGCGCCTGCTTGCCCTTGGCGAGGACCGGCTCCACGTCCTCGTAGTCGATCGCGGAACGCGTCGCGAGGTACGTCTCCTCGCCGACGAGGATCCCGTTCGGCGGGGCGGCGGCCTGCAGGCGCGACGCGGTGTTTCTCCCTGCGCCGCGTTGGCCGAGACGCTGACCAGCGCCTCGCCGGTATTGACAGCGATCCGCACCTGGAGATCGAGCTCGGAGTCCGCGGCGTTCAGCTCCTCGACCCCGGCCAGCACCGCGAGGGCGGCGCGGACGGCCCGCTCCGGATCGTCGCCGTGTGCCACCGGCGCGCCGAACACGGCCATGACGGCATCGCCGATGTACTTCTCGACCGTTCCGCCGAAGGCTTCGATCGCCGTCCGGACGCGTGTGAAGTAGGGCGTCTGGATCGCGCGGACGTCCTCCGGATCGAGGCGCTCGGAGCGCGCGGTGAAGCCCACGAGATCGACGAAGAGGACGGTCACGATCTTGCGCTCTTCCGGACGCGCCGCGGCCGCCCCGGGCAACGGTGAGGCGCACGCGTTGCAGAAGCGCGCCTCCGGCGGGTTCTCGCGGCCGCAACTGGAACAGGTCTGCACGGACAAAAGGGTA
>VAXY01000019.1:14055-19862 GCA_005885085.1 Actinomycetota bacterium
CGGTCGCGCGTCGCCGAACTGCCTCCACCTCCGCCCGAGCCGGACAGCACGTGGCCCGAGGCCGCGGCCATGCGGCGGATCGCCGTCGTCGCGGTCTCGGCCTGCTTCGTGGCGTCCTTGCCCGGGCCCGGAAGCCCTTTCAGCGCCCGGAAGCTGCGAGGGTCGGGCTTGCCGCCGATCGACGTGCCGAATCCGTTCGGCATCACGACGAGCAGATGGTCGCGGAACTGGAACGACAGCTCCAGGCCGAGAAACTGGGCATAGCGCTCCGGCTTGTTGTAGAGCGAGAAGGCCGTACCTAGGTCGTAGCGCGAGCCGATCAGCGCCACCCTGATTTTGTAGCCGGCCCGGTTCGCCGCGCGAACGGTGTCGGACAGTCGCGCCGTCGCGTTCGGATCGATCTTCGCGTTGAACGGCAGGAAGACGCTCTGCACGAGGAGGTAATCGCTCGCCGGGTCGCCGTTCGCCCATGCGGCCGCGGGGAGGCACAGACAAGCGGCGGCGGTCAGGATCAGGAGACGTCTAGCCAAAGGTGTGCACGGCGAGCAGGGCGACGACGACGCACGCTGCCGCGCCGGCGGCGAGCGCGAGCATCGCCGCCACCAGGACGACCGTGACGTTGCGGTTGCTCATCCGTTCGCCCGGTCGACGAGTAGGACGTTGAACGGCGCCTTGCCATGCGGCGTGACGTTGAACGACAGGCCCCAGTGGCCGACCATCACGAGCGCCGGAGCCGAACGCTCGTACACCCCCGGCGCCGTCTCCTTCATCACGTACGACTGCGAGCCCATCTCCATATCGAGCATTGTGAAGCCCGTCACGACCTCCGCGCCTCGCACCGGCACTCCACGCCGGGTGATGCGCACGAAGAACATGTTCGGAACCGCCGCACGATTCGGAGCGACGCGAATCTCGACTCGGTAGCCGTTCTTGTTCACGATCTCCGCCACACGGCCGGGCCCGACGTGGGCGCTGGCACCGCCCTCCTTCGCCAGCCCTTTCGCGGGCGGCGGCAGGCTCGACAACACCGCGGCAGCCGTGACGGCGGTCACGACCAGCAGCACCTCGCCACTGACGAGACGGCGCAAGAGCAGGGCCGCTCCCGGCCCGAGCTCGGGCCGGTCGCGATACGCGAGGAGCCGCGGTCGTGTCCGCAGGAGGTTCACCGCGGCCAGGAGTAGGGCCGCGCCGAGCAGGCCGATCTTCACGAGCAGCGCCTGGCCGTAGGACGTCTGCCACAGCGATGCGAAGGTCGGCATGTGGTACAGGGCCGCACCGGTTCCTGACCCGATCAGCGTCAGGACCGAGACGAAGGCGACATTCGAGAAGCGCGGCACGCAAACCACGAGCCCGGCGACGCGCCGCGCGACGGGGAAGCTTCGCCAGAGGACGAGGAGCCCGGCCAGCCCGCCGACCCACACCGATCCGGCCCAGAGGTGCAGCCAGTCGAACAGCACCATCGCGCCGCGAGGCGACGTTTGCGCCGCGTGACCAGAGAGCCCGGGAATCAGCAGCGAAGCGGCAGCCGCCGCGACTGCCCCGGCAATGGAGAGCAGCTCGGCGATCGAGCGCTGCTCGCGTTCCGGGCGGTCGATCCACAAGGCGAGGCCTGCCGCGACGACGAACAAGGCGAATACGAGCTCGAGGTCGAGGTAGCCGCGCCCGAAGGCGGAATCGCGCAACAACGGGATGAGAGCTCCGAGGGCGAACGTCGAGCGCAGTGCAAACTGCGCGGTCGCCATCAGCACGTACACCGGAATCGCGATCAATCCAACCGCCGCCGCCAAGCCGAATGCGATCGAGACTCCCCGCAAACGCGTCTCGGGAACGCGTCGCACGACGGGCCGGGCGATCGCGATGCGCAGCAGGAACAGCCCGATCGCGCCCATCACGGCGACGAAGACGACCGAACGCGCGGCGATCAGGCGAGGAGTCGCTGCCGTTTCCGAGATCGAGGGCACGACGAACCGCGGTGCCGGCCCAGGGTTGGGCCCCACGGCGAATGTGAAGGCGCCGCGCACGGGATGGCCGTCGACCGAGATCACGCGCCAATAGACGAGGTACCAGCCCTGGGCGACTCGATGCAGCGGCACGACCAGCGTCTTCGGGTCGGAGGCGGAGCGGCGCGGCGCGCCCGCGGTCTGAGAATTCCCGGCCGCATTGGTCACCGAGACGGCGGCGAACCGAGGCTCCACCGCCTCGGTGTACGTGAGCAACACGACCGGCGGCGGGCGGTTGACCACCACACTCGCCCGCGGCACCGTGCGCACGAGGCCCGCGTGGGCCCAGGCGGCCGCGGGCAGGGCAAGCGCCACCGCGGCTGCACAGAGCACGAGGGTCGTGCGCACCTTCCGGGTCAAGCGATCGTTCGCCTCCCGCCGCCCGACAAGAGCCCGAGCAGCCCGACCGCGAGGGCGACCGCCCCGACCGCGATCGCGATGATCGCGAGCGTGCTGCTGCCACCGCCGCCGAGGGAGGACCTCAGCTCGACCTGCGGCGCCGGCGTGTCGGACGACTCCGGCCCGGCCCAGTCGACGACCGTTCCGTCGGAGTAGGTCTGGCGCACCTTGAAGGTGTATGTCTCCGCCGAGTCGGCGGATGCGAGGAACTGGAAGAGCGCATCCTCCTCCGCCGGCACGTGACCGCCGGACCAGGTCACGTTGTGAATCTCCGTGCTCTCACCGGAGCCGGTGGACTGCACGTTGCGCTTCCATCCCGGCGATGGGACAAACGAGTCGATTGCGAAGCCGCTCGGCGGCGTGAGCTCGATCTTCGTCGTCGTCGCGTTCTCCTTCTCCGTGGGAACCGCGAGGGTGAACAGCTGACCGTGCTTGGTCAGCGCCACGGCCGGGCTCATCTCCGCGTGCGCGAACGCAGACGTCGCAAAGACGAGTGCGCCGCCGACGATCGCAAGCGCGGCACCTACACGCGCGCGCGCGCGCATCGAATTCATGTGACTGCTTCTCCTTTCGCGTTTGTCAGGTCGGCGTCACGCGAGCGCGGGCGGGGCCCGCGCCGGAGCCGAGCGCAGACATACGCGGCGCGGCACGTCGAACGGCCGCGGCAACACGTGTCGGACCGGCGGCCAGGAATGCGGGAGGACGGCGCGCAAGTGCGCAAACGTCCGCCGCATCCACGCCACGACGTGCTGCGCGGCCGCGATCACTGCGGCGGCGACGGCCGAGAGTCCGAACTCGAGCGGGAGCAGATCCCGGTGCACCGGTCCGAAGACACAATGCACGCCGTGCCACCCCAGCCCTGCACGCCAGTGCAGGTACGCCTCGAGCAAGCCGCCGCCGAGCGACGTGACGAGCGCGAGGCCCATCGCGAACGCGAGCATGCGCCGAACGGCGAAGCGCTCGACCGGCCGCCGTTTCAGGAGCGCGCGCTCACGCACGGCCATCGCGGCGAGCCAGCACACCGCGACCGCGAGCGAGGCCGCCAGGAGCAGCGACACCAGCGCGAGCAGCGGCAGCGAAGGCCCACCCGCTCGCCGCTCGAGCACACGCGCCGCCGGACTCGGCTCCGTCGCATAGGCGATCGACCGCGCCAGCAGCACAACGAGCGTTGCCGCGACCAGGCCGACGGCGCTCTTCCGAATCACCGCACGTTCAGGGTAAAGGGAGCAGTGAGCACGTGACCGTCGACCTTGCACTGCACGAACAGGCGCCAGGTGCCGCCGATGGGCAGCAGCACGCCGACGCGCAACTGGCCCGGCCGGGTCTGCGTCCCGGTGATACGAGTCGCACCGAGCACAGAGGTGCAGCCGCTCGTCCGCGCGGAGCAGACGTGCGTGTGGAAGTAGTCGAGCGAGCCGGAGCGGAAGAAGATCGCGTGCGCGAGCGCCCCGAACCACGGTGTGAACGTGGCGGCGCTTCCATCCGGCCGCGTGACGTGCAACGTGAGGAAGTTCGCCTGCACCGAGTGCAGCTTCGGCCGCCCGGACAGTGCGAAGCGGTAGCCGTCGACCATGACGGCCGGACGGAAGGGCGGCAGGGGAGCGTGTACCGCGCGACCCGGAACGGTGATCCAGCGGAAGAGCTGGAAGTTCCGCAGCGGACCGCTCAGCTGCGGATAGACGTCGATGACGACCCGGTAGCGACCCGGCGTGGGGAACGTGACAACCGGGCTGAATTCGCCGCCGGCGTGCGGCTTCGGATGCTGGTGGATGATCGCGCCGAGGTCGCTGCGCACGATGATCAGGTGGACGCCGGTGTGCGGGCCCGGGCCGGTGCGGTAGCGCGTCAGCGACGCACCGGACGGCTGCTCGATCCGGAACATGATCCGTTGCGGCCGGCCGGCCGCCACGCGCGAGAGCGAGAAACCTGCCAGCCGGTAGGTCCGCGCGGCGCCGATCGAGATCTGCGGCGGCGAAGACGAACTGCAACCGGCGAGCGCGACGGCGAGCAAGACGGCGATCGCCGCAGGCCTCACGGCACCCATTGAAGCAGGGGCGCCACGTGGGGCGCCTGATTGAATGACACCGTGGTGAGCCAGCCTCCGCCGGCCCTCCCGATCCGGCGCAACACTGTCCTCCTGGCCGCCACGATGGCCGTCAACTCGGCCGTGCTCCAGCTCGTGGCGGCCGTCTCGTCGCTGACCTTCGTCCTCGTCACGGGAGTGAGAGGGCTGCTCGGCCTCGGCCCGGCGATCTTCCTGACCGCGTCCGCACTGACCGCGATGCCGGCCGGGCGCCTGATGGACCGGTTCGGCCGGACTCCCGTGATGAGCTTCGGCTTCGGGGTCGGCGCCGCCGGCTGCGCCTTGACCGCTCTCGCGACGCGGCTCGAGTCCACGCTGCTCGTGATCGCCGGCTTCGCGCTGATCGGGGCGGCGAGCGCCGTCTCGCTCCTGATCCGCACGGCGGCCGGTGACATGTATGCACCGGCGCGACGTGCACGCGGCATCTCCTACGTGCTGTTCGGATCCGTGTTCGGAGCGATTCTCGGCCCGACCGTCTTCAGCCCGATGTTCGCCGGGAAGAACGTCGAGGCGCATTCGCTGACGGTGCCGTGGCTTGCGGCGGGCGGCATCTCACTCGTGGCGCTCGCGATCGTGCAGTTCGTCCGTCCCGATCCGAAGCGGATCGCGGAGCTGATCGGCACGCGCGCCGACGAGCCGCCCGTCGCCGCCGCGCCGCTGAGCGAGATCGTCCGCCGTCCCGGCGTTCTCCCGTCGATGCTCGCAGCGCTGGCGAGCTTCGGTGTGATGGTCTCGGTCATGAACCTGACCGGCTACGTCGTCGTCGAGCACCATCATCACCATCAAGACTCGGTCTTCCCGATCATCGGCGCGCACGTGTTCGGCATGTACGCGCTGGTGCTGGTGATCGGTGCGCTGATCGACCGCGTCGGCCGGACGCCGGCACTCGAGGTCGGCCTCGTCGTGATGGCGCTCTCGACAATCGGTCTGCTCTGGGCCACAGGAGTCTTCGCAACAGCCGTCCTCCTCTTGGGGCTCGGGATCGGATGGAACATCTCGTTCGTCGCAGCGACTGCTCAGATGGCCGATCAGACGAGCCCGGCCGAACGCGGCAAGCTGCTCGGCTTCAACGACCAGCTGGCGGCGTTCCTGGGCGCCGGGCTCGCGTTGCTCGGCGGCTACGCCCTGGACGCGATCGGCGTCGCCGCACTGGCGATCGGCGCGACGGTGATCGTCGCGTCCCCGATCCTGCTGATCGCACTCCCGCGCACGAGCACCCGTGCCGTGCGCGAGTCGGGCTAGCGTGCGACGGACGGCCGCACTGCTGCTATTGCTCGCCGCCGTGCCGGGCTCGGCGCACGCCTTCGCACGCCTCCCGCCGTACC
>VAXY01000019.1:19885-20444 GCA_005885085.1 Actinomycetota bacterium
GAAGCCGCCGAGGGTCAAGCTCTTCAAACGCACCCGGCTTGCCTCGCCGGGCTACATCTTCCTCGCGCCCAAGAAGAACGTCGTGCAGGGCGGGCCCTTGATCCTCGACAACCGCGGCCGCGTGATCTGGTTTCTCCCCGTCGACCGGCGCGGCGTCACCGACTTCCGCGTCCAGCACTACCGCGGCAAGCCCTTGCTGACCTGGTGGCGCGGCAAGTCCGCGGACGGGAGCCGGCTCGGTCGCTATTCGATCTACGACTCGTTCTACCGGCTGATCGCCTACGTCCGGCCGGGGAACGGACTGTCAGGCGACATGCACGAGTTTGTGATCACGCCGCGCAACACTGCGCTGATGACCCTGTCGCACCGCGTTCGGGTCAAGAGCCGTTCGGTGCTCGAAGGAGCGTTCCAGGAGGTCGACATCAGAACCGGGCATGTGCTGTTCGAATGGCACAGCATCGACCACGTCCCCCTGGTCGAGTCCTACTACCACCTACCGCGCAATCCCGACACCACGTACGACTACTTCCACATCAACTCGATCGACGTCGATCGCGGC
>VAXY01000020.1:0-3348 GCA_005885085.1 Actinomycetota bacterium
GGAATGCGCCGATCTCGCGCGCGAAGCGGCGCACCTCGTCCAGCGGCCGCGGCCCGTACGGAAGCCGCGCGTTGTCGCCGAGGTAGACGAAATCCTCGTGCGGCATCGTCACGAGGCACTCGTGCAGGACGGTAAGCCCGCCCACGCCCGAGTCGAACACGCCGACGGGCCGTGAATCCATGCCCGCCGATGCTATCGGGCAGTAGGCTTGAGCCGGTGCGACGCTTCATCGTGATGCTTTGCGCGCTCGCGACCGCGCTCGCCGCGCCGGGGCTCGCACGGGCAACGGAAGTCTCGCTCGCGATGGACGACGGCGTGCACATCTTCGCGTCACTGCTCGAGCCTGCAGGCACGCCGCCGACCGGCGGCTGGCCGAGCGTGATGATGTTCCACGGCCTCGGAGGCAAACACGAAGATCTCCTGCCGCTGGCGCAGACCTATGTCGCCAGGGGATTTGCCGTCTTCGTCCCCGACGCGCGCGGACACGGCAGCTCCGGCGGTTACGTCTCCCTCGACGGCCCCCGCGAGGTCGCGGACGTGCGGACGGAGTTCCAATGGTTCGCCGGGCTCCCCGAGGTCAGCGACACGCAGATCGGCGCGTGGGGAATCTCGCTCGGCGGCGGTGCGGCCTGGAACTCCGTCGTCGCGGGCGTGCCGTTCAAGGCGCTGGAGACGTTCGAGACGTGGAGCGACCTCTACCGCGCGCTCTTTCCGCAGAACTTCGGCAAGTCCGGAGCGATCTACGCGTTCGCGCAGAGCGTGCCCGCGGAGCGCATCGATCCCGCGCTGCGTCCGTTCGTGCCGCAACTGATCGGCGGCGAAAACCTCTCGACAATCCGTGACCTGCTGGGCTCGCGCTCGAGCCTGCGCCTGATGTCGGCGGTGACGACCCCGAGCTTCCTCTTCCAGGGCCGCCGCGACTTCGCCTTCGACATCGATCAGGCCGTCGACGCGTATCGCCGGCTCGCCGGGCCGAAGCGGCTTTATGTCGGCGACTTCGGCCACGCCCCCTCGAGCTTCCCTGGCCCCGATCTCGCGCACATCCTCGACCTTTCGATCCGTTGGTACGACCGCTTCCTCAAGGATGAGCCCAACGGTGTGGACAAGGAGCCGCCGGTGCAGGTGGCCAGCGAGCCGGCCCTTCCACCCAAGCAGAAGCTGACCCTCGCAAACTACGCGAGGCCGCCGGCGACCAAACGCGTGGAGCTCCGTGCCACCGCCCGCCACTCGATGACGGCGCGTGGCAAAGTCGTCTACACCTTCCCGCCGCTGCGGAAGACGGTCGAGCAGTTCGGCGCGCCGGTGCTGACCGTGACGGCATCCACGGCTTCCGAATGGCCGCACCTCGTCGCCGTCGTGGCGGCCGGCGGCACCGTCCTCAGCGAGGGCGGCACGCTGACGTCGTTCGGCCGCAACGCGAAGCGCGTCTCGTTCCGCCTCATCTCGGACGCGAACCTGCTCAAACGCGGAACCACGCTGAAGCTCTACCTCGGCGGAACGTCGACGGTGCAAAACGTCGCGAACCTGCTCTACCTCAAGCTCGTCCCGGACGACGCGCGCCTGCGGGTCACGCGCGTGACCCTGACGCTGCCGGTGCTCCCGAAGACGATCTCGCGGTGATCTCCCACCTCGCCGCGGCCGCCGTCGCGCTCGCGCTCGGCGTGCCGGCCGCGACACCGGGCGTGACGGCGACGACGATCACGCTCGGTGGAACGGTCCCTCTGACCGGCCCTGCGGCCGCGTACGGCTCCGTCGGCAGGGGAGCCGACGCGTACTTCAAGTACGTCAACTCGAAGGGCGGCGTGTACGGGCGCAAGATCGTCTACAAGTACGAGGACGACGAGTTCGACGTCGCGAAGACGATCTCGCTCACACGCCAACTCGTGGAGCAGGACAACGTGCTGGCGATCTTCAACAGCGTCGGCACCGAGCATGCGCTCGCGATCCGCCCGTACCTGAACGACCGCAAGGTCCCGCAGTTGTTCGTCGGCAGCGGCGTCTCGAAGCTGGCAACCGACCACAAGAAGTACCCGTGGTCGATGGGCTACCTGCCGAGCTTCGCGGGCGAGGGAACGATCTACGGGCGCTACGTCGCCGTGCACCAGCCGACGGCACGGATCGCGGTCCTGTACGAGAACTCGGACTTCGGCAAGGACATGCTCGCCGGGCTGCGACGCGGCCTCGGCGCCAAGGCGAAGATCGTCGCGACGCAGGCCTACGAGGTCGAGGACAACGACGTCAGCTCGCAGCTCGCGAAGCTGAAGAGCTCGGGAGCGGACACCCTGATGCTGTTTGCAACGCCGAAGTTCGCGATCTTGGGGTACGTCGACTCGTTCCGGGTCGGCTGGCACCCACGCACCTACATCACGTCGGTCTCGATCTCGCCGGACATCATGAACATCGCCCGCACCTCCACCAGCCAGAAACAGGTGGAAGGGTCGATCTCGATTGCGTTCGTCAAGGATCCGACGTCATCACAGTGGGCCAGGGACAAGACCGTGCAGTTGTACAAGACGATCCTGCGGCGGTTTCTCCCGTCCGCGAAGCCGGACGACGTCTTCAACTACTACGGGATGGCCGTCGCGTACACGATGGTCGACACGCTGCGGAAGGCGGGCCGGAACCTGACACGTGACAGCGTCCTCCGCGCCGCGACGCACCTCGACGAGACGAATCCGTTCCTGCTGCCCGGGGTTCGTATCCAGACGTCCCCGAACGACTACTACCCGATGGACAAGGTCAGGCTCGCGCGCTACCACGGCATGCACTGGCAGTTCTTCGGGAACCTGGTCAAGACCCACGGTTAGGGTCAACCTTGACGGCAATCGATCGTCTAACGGAGAGGTCTTTTACGATTTTCGAGGTAGGAAAGGAAGGGGTATGAAGACACTGCTCAAGCTGGCCGTGCTCGCGCTCGCGGGCACCGCGGCGCTGGCGCTGGCGGGGAACGCGCTCGCGACACAGAAGCTGAGCGTCGCGCAGACCTCGACGTCGCTCACGATCAAGGTCTCGCAGGCTGCGTCCGACCAGCAGCCGGCGCGAATCTCGATCTACGTTCCGACCGGCTATTCGATCAGCTCCTCGGCCGCGCCGGGCACGAAGATCGGGACGACGTCCGGCAACGTGATCGCGCGCGATACTGCGAGCATCTCCCTGCCGTTGACCGGCGACGTGATCGTGGCGCCGCCGACGACGAATGCGCCCGGCTGCGACCCGGTTCCCCATCTCGCGGTCTGGAACCTGGCGCTGTCCGTTGCGGGCCAGAACATCAACCTGCCCGTGCACGTCGACCAGACGGCGGGCGCGGAGGCGGCACTGGGCGCCTACAAGCTGGTGGTCTGCCTAGGG
>VAXY01000020.1:3355-9642 GCA_005885085.1 Actinomycetota bacterium
CACAGCTGCTGGACGCAACCTTCACGACCAACAACACCTTCACCGTGCCGGAGGATGTGAGTGTCTGGAAGGCGATCACCACGCCCTACGCCGTCGGCACCGGCCTCCCGAACGCGGCAGGCACGGTAGAGACACGCGCGATCGTCTCCCCGGGCACGGTCACGATCGGGAAGAAGGTCACGAGCGCAAAGAAGAGGATCCTGCGACTCTCCGGGAAGGTGTCGCAGGCGGGCGCGGCGGTGGCCGGTGCGCAGGTCAGCATCCTCCTCAACGGCAAGACGTCGGTCTTCAAGGCCCGCACGAACGCGTCCGGCAGCTACGCGATCAGCCTGAGGAAGAAGGGCAAGAGGTCGACTACGACGTTCCAAGCCCGCGTGACCATGGGCGAACGCGATGTGACCGCGGTCGGCTGCGCAAGCCCGTCTCTGCCCGGCATCGCGTGCGTCAGCGCGACCGCGTCGGCGTTCACGGCGGTGAGCCCGAAGATCAAGGTCAAACTCTGAGACCAACTGCTGGGGTCTGACCCCGAACGGGGGTCAGACCCCTCTATGCTGGCGACGTGACTGAGATCCGCATCGGCACCTGTTCCTGGGCCGACGACGCTCTCTCGAAGCACTGGTATCCGAAGGGCCTCGCCGCGGGCGAGCGGCTCCCGTACTACGCCGAGCACTTCGACACGGTCGAGGTCGACTCGACGTACTACCGGCTCCCGGCCGAGCCGATGGTGGAACGCTGGGCCGACGGCACGCCGGAGGGCTTCGTCATGCACGTGAAGGCGTTCGGACTGATGACGCGGCATCCCGTCAAGCTCGAGTCGCTGCCGCCCGACCTGCGGGACGATGCGCCGACGGACGACAGGGGACGGGTGGAGCGCCCCTCACGCGAGCTTCGCGGCGAGGTGTTCCGGCGCTTCCTCGAGGCGCTGGAGCCGCTGCGGTCGGCCGGGAAGCTGGGCGGGATCCTGTTCCAGTTTCCGTCGTACGTCGTCTACAAGGACCGTTCGCTCGACTACCTCCAGTGGGCGCGCGAACAACTCGGCAACGATGAGATGCTCGTCGAGTTCCGTCATGTCAGCTGGCTTGACGACGAGCACCGCGACGAGACGCTGCGCTTGCTCGAGGAGCTGCGGGCGACGCACGTGATCGTCGACGCGCCCCGGATCGAGGGCGCGAAAAACGTCGCTCCCACGGTGCTTGCGCTCACGAGCCCAACCGCATACGTCCGCTTCCACGGTCGCAACGCCGACACCTGGAACAAGCGCGGAGGCAGCGCCTCGGAGCGCTTCGACTACCTGTACTCCGACGACGAGCTGCGGGAGTGGGTCGGGCCGCTAGGCGAACTCGCAGAGCAGGCCGAGCAGGCCTACGCGTTCTTCAACAACAACGCGACGAGCCCGGACGGACGTGGAGGGCGGATGGCACAGGCAGCGGCCAACGCGAAGGTCTTGCAGCGGCTGCTGCAATCGGCGAACGTCCCGGCCAGCCCAAAAGGTTGATGCACGTTCTCGGCGTCATTCACGGAGAGCGCGTCCGGGCCGGCGTGTTCGCCGACGTCGTCGAGGCGCGCGGCCACCACCTCGAGGAGTGGAGCCTCGCCTGGGGCAAGCCGCTGCCGCGGCCGCTCGACGCGTACGGGTGCGTGCTCGTGTTCGGCGGCTCGATGCACGCGGACCAGGACGACCACCATCCCTGGCTGAGCGAGGAGAACTTCTTCCTGCAGCGGCTGCTCGACCTGCACAAACCGCTCCTGGGTATCTGTCTCGGCGCACAGCTGCTGGCGAAGGCCGCGCACGCCCCGGTGTATCCGGCGGACGAGCCCGAGATCGGCTGGTATCCCGTCGAGCTGACCGCCGACGCGGCCGACGATCCTCTGCTGGGCCGCCTTCCCGCACGATTCGACGCGTTGCAATGGCACTACTACGCGCACGGGCTGCCGTCGGGAGCGGTCGAACTGGCACGCAACCGGGTGTGCATCCAGGCCTTCCGGCTCGGCGACAGCGCCTGGGGTGTGCAATTCCATCCCGAGGTGACGCTCCAGCAGATCGAGGGCTGGCTACAAGAGGACGAGCCGGCACCGATCGACCGCACGGCGATACTCGCGGAGACGCGAGAACGCATCGACGGCTGGAACGAGCTCGGCGGGACACTCTGCGGCGCGTTCGTAGACGTCGCCGAGCGCGTCGCCACGCCGGTCTGAGTGCCCCACCCAGCAATGCACGCCTGCTTCTGGCCCGCGACCCAGAAGCGGGGCAGCATCACTGGGAGGGGCACTAGCCCCGCTCGGCCGGCAGCTCGGGATGACGCGACCACTCGTGCCACGAGCCTGCGTAGTTGCGGGCGTGGTAACCGGCCGCGCGCAATGCAAGCGTTGCGAGCGCCGAGCGCGAGCCTGAGTGGCAATAGGTGACGACCTCGTCCGCGTCGCCGATGCGCGCGCGGATGTGATCGCCTGGTAGCGGCTGCCCTGGCCCTGCGAAGAGGTCCCGAACGTGGGCGTGCCGCGCTCCAGGGATGCGTCCCTGGCGGGGATCGCACGGGTAGCCGTGCTTCCCGGCGAATTCCTCGTCCGTGCGCACGTCGAGGATCGTCAGCAACGGGTCGTCGAGGCGCTGGGCGAGCTCGTCGCGCGTCGGGACGGCGTCCATGCTCGGAGCGAACGTCGTCTTCACGGGGTGCAGCGCGACCTCGCCGATCTCCGCCTCGCCCCGCCAGGCGGCGAGCCCACCGAGCAACACGGCCACGCGCGGATGTCCGGCCAGCTCCGCCATCTGCGCCGCCGGCATCGCGCCGACCCCGTCGCCACGGTCATAGAGGACGAGGCGTTCCTCCCCGGTGACGCCGTGGCGGCGCAGGCGCAGGCCCACCTCGGACGCCAGCGGCTCGAGCACCTCGCGGTCGCTCATCGGCGGGGGCGAGCCGAGCACGAGCGGGCGCGAGCCGGGAATGTGCCCACGCGCGTGCGCGTTCGGCCCACGAACGTCACCGAGCACGAGGTCGTCCGCGCCAAGCTCGCGCTCGAGCCAGTCCACGTCGACGACGGTGGGCAGATCAGACACGCGCGAGGAACTCCGTCAGGATCTCGTTGAACTCGTCCGGACGCTCCACGTTCACCAAGTGCCGGGCGCCGGGGATTTCCCGCACGTCGAACTCGCGCAGCTCCCCGGCGGAGACGAACGGGTCGGATTCACCAACGACGAACTGCACCGGCTTGTCCAGCGAGCGCACGAGGGCGGTCGAATCTGCACGGTCGCGGATCGCCTCGACCGCGCCCACCAATCCCTCCGGATCGCGAAAGAGCAGCGACTTGTCGCCGGCCGTCGCGTCGGTGAAGAGCTTCGGTGCCATCGACTCCCAGAGGCCGTCCGGTCCTGCGGTCCGGATCAGCTCGATCGTGTCGGCGCGGCCGGCGCGGCGCTCGTCGGAGTCGGCGTCCGGCCGCGCGCCGACGAGCAGCAAGCCGCGTACGCGCTCGGGCATGCGCGACGCCAGGGCGAGCGCGCAGTAGCCGCCCATCGAGGCACCGACGACGGCGGCTTCGCCGCCCGTCTCCCCCGCTGCCACCGACTCGGCCCACTCGGCCATGGTCTGCCCGCGCCCGTAGAGGCGCGGAGCCGTGACGTCGTGCGCCGTGAGAGCCGGGCGTTGTGGCTCCCACATCCGTTCGTCGAGGGGGAACGCGTGCAGCAACAGGACCTTCACAAGGCCGCGACGAGGTCGAGCTCGGCGGCGATCGACGGTCGCGCGGAGAGCCGTTCGAGCCAGTCGGTCAACGCCTGGAACGACCGCAGCTCGACGCCCATGCGGTCGCGCGCGCGCAGGATCCACGGGACGTAGGCGACGTCGGCGAGGCCGAACTCGCGGCCGCTCAGAAACGGACGCGCAGCCAGCGCCGCGTTCAGCTTCGCGAGCTCGGCGTCAAGACGTTCGCGCGCACCGTCCTCCCCGCGCCGGAGCGCGTAGTACGGCTTCGAGAGCTGATCGAAGCGGAACACGAGGAGCCGTCCGAACGCCCGCTCGGCGGCGTCCGCCGGCCAGAGCGCAGGCTCGGGATAGCGCTCCTCGAGGTACTCGTCGATCACGGCCGACTCGGGCAGCACGAACGCGTCCTCTTCGAGGACGGGGACCTTGCCGAGCGGGTTCTTCTCGTAGATCCAGGCGGGTCGGTCGTCGAGATCGATCTCGACCGTCTCGTGCTCGAGGCCCTTCTCGGCGAGCACGATGCGAACGCGTGCGCAGTACGGGCAGCGGCTCGCGTCGTACAGCGTGATCACCGGTCGATCCTAGCTTCGAGGTTCATGACGTCGGCGATCTGCTCGAGCAGCTCGCGCGCGGGCGGAAGCTCGGACGGCGTCGACGCTGTGCGCGCGACCGCGCGCACCTGGGCGGGATCGGCGCCGGTGAGCCGCGCAACGAGGGTCGCGTTGGCGGACAGTGCAAGCTCGTCGGCCTTGCTCAGGTCGCCGTAGTACGACGGCACGGAGAGGTACTCGTCCACCATGCGCCCGCGGTCGAACAGGAGAAAGCGCACGACTGCGTCCTCCTCGAGCGCCAGTGCGATGACCGGTACACCGAGCCGCTCCGACAGCTCCGTGCCGAGGCGGCGCTGCGCGCTGCGGTCGCGGTCGCAGAGCTCGTCGGTCACGGTCACCCAACCGTTGCGGGCGGAGGTCACCTCCGTCCAGTCGGTCCCGCCGACACGCGGCATGAATTGCGTCACGGCCCGCTCGACGCCGGCTTCGTCGTCCGTCTGGACGTGCAGTGAGCCGTAGGACTCGGGACGCTCTTCGCTGCCGACACGGTCCGCGAACGCATCGAGCGGCGCGACCATGAACATGTCAATGGGCGCGAAGCCGAGGCGCTCGTACAGGCGGCGTGCGTCGGCGCTGCGGAAGAGCACCTCGAGGCTGACGTGTTCGAGCCCGGCGTCACGCGCTGGGTCGACGAGGTCTGCGAGGAGGGCGCGGCCGATTCCGCGGCGACGCGCCTCGGGGCGGACGTAGATGTCCGTTATGTGCGCAGTCCGCCGGCCGCGGTCGCCGAGCACGCAGAAGACGAAGCCGAGCGCGCGTCCGTCCTCCTCCGCGATCAGCGCTGCGCCATCGCGAACGGTGATTGACAGCTCTTCCCACGCCTCGTCCCAGGTCTCGCGGAGGTACGGCTCCGGGTTGAGCTCGGCCTCGAACTCCTCCCACAGCTCGCGCAGGAGATCGTGGTCTGCTTCGGTCGCGGTTCGGATCGTCACAGGTAGCGCAGCGCGGCGAGGAGGTAGTGGGCGCTCAGGTTCTGGAAGGGGCGGAACCGCTCGCCCGCGGCGCGGACGTCGGTGACCTCAGGGTAGAACGCGAGCACCGCCTTGCGCAGGCCGAGGTCGCCGGCGGGCCAGGCCTCCGGACGGGCGAGGTGACGGGCGAGGAACCAGTCCGCGCTCCACTCCCCGAGACCCCGCAGCGATGTGAGCCGCGCCTTCACCTCGTCGTCGGGAAGGCTGGCGAGCTCGTGGAAGTCGAGGTCCGCCCTGGCGACGCCGAGCACGTACTCGGCCTTGCGGCGCGAGAAGCCGAGCACGATGAGCTCGGCCTCGGATGCACGGGCGACCCGTTCGCGTGTCGGGAACGCAAGCACATTGGCTCCCGTCGGAGGAACCTCCCGGTTCCCCCGAACCCCCTCCCCCGGTCCGCTCCCCGAACAGGCGCTGCGCTCCCCGAAGCGGTCGATCAAGCGGCTCCGGACCGCGAATGCGGCGTGCAGCGAGACCTGTTGCGCGGTGATCGAGGACACGAGCGCTTCGAACGGATCCGGCGCCAGCGGCGGGCGGAAGCCGGGAAAGCGTTGTGCGGCTTCGGCCAGCACCGGCTCGCCCTGCGCGAACGCGTGGAACGCCGGCAGGTCGAGCTCGAGCCCGAGCAGCTTGCGCACTACGGGCTCGATCGTGTCGTCGAGCGGCTCGATCCGGACGCCGCCGTTCGCAGGCGTGATGCGAACCTCGCGTCCTGCGACAACGCGGTGAAGGCCGCCGTCGTGCCAGACGTTTGCGCGGTCGACGCCCCAGAAGGTGAAGCGGTCGAGCGAGCGCTCGAAGTCGTACGGCTGCGGAACCGCGATCAGGCCCACGCCGCTGGGGCTTGCGATGGCCTGCTGTTTACGGCGTTCCGAGCCGGCGCTCGGCGATGCGCCGGCCGATCTCCGCCGACAACACCACGACGAGGCTCAGGACCATCACCACGACGGCGACGGCGATCACCTGCGGCAGACGGTTGGGGAAGCGGAGCGCGCCGTACAGGTAGATCG
>VAXY01000020.1:9782-11713 GCA_005885085.1 Actinomycetota bacterium
GTCGAGACGCGGCACGAGCACGAGGATCGTGTACGGGAGGCTGATCACGATGTGCCCGATCACGACCGTGAGGATCGAGCGCGGAATGCCGACCGCGTGGAAGAAGAGCAGCAGCGAGATCCCGAAGACGACGTACGGGATCACGAGCGGGCTCAGCAGGAGCGCCGAGACAGCCGCTTTCCCGACGAAACGCCGGCGAACGAGCACGACGGAGGCGAGCACGCCCAGCACGACGGCGCCGACGCTCGAAAGCACCGCGACGAGGGCGCTCGTTCCCAACGCCGCCCTCAGGTCGGGGTTGGTCAGGAACTGGTGGTACCACTTCAGCGTGAAACCGCTGAGCGGGAACGACGGCAACTCGGAGTTGTTGAACGAGAAGATCAACAGCACCACGATCGGCGCGTAGAGAAAGAGCACGAGCAGAACGACGTCCATCAGCCGGAGGCCACCTGGCGGATCTGCAGCAAGCGTGCGAACACACCGGTCAGCACGGCGACGACGGCGAGCAGGAAGAGGGCGAGCACGGAGCCGGTCTGCCAGTCGGGGAAGCCGGCGGAGAACAGGTCCGAGATCTGGTTGCCATACATGTAACCGGACGTGCCCCCGACGAGCGAAGGCGTCACGAACTCACCGACCGTCGGGATGAAGACGAACAGGAAAGCGGCCATGACGCCGGGCAGGCTCAGCGGCAGCGTGACGCGAAGGAACGCGCCCCAGCGGCTTGCGCCGAGGTCGGCGGCGGCCTCGAGGAGGCGCCGGTCGAAGCTCTCCAGGGAGACGAAGATCGGCAGCGCGACGAACGGGATCCAGACGTACGCGAGCACGAGCATGACGGCGAACCTGCTGTAGAGGAGCTGGGACAGCGGGTGGTCGGCCGAACGCAGCCCCGCCCAGACGAGGAATGAATTCAAGACGCCCTGGTTGCCCAGGATCACCTTCCACGCGAGCACGCGCAACAGATAGCTCGTGAGGAACGGGGCGATCAGCAGGAGCAGCAGCACGTACTTGCGCTTCGTCCCGGACAGCGCCAGGTAGTAGGCGACCGGGTAGGCGAGCCCGACCACGACCGCCGACACGATCAGCGACATCTTCACGGACTTCCAGAACAGCCCGAGATAGACGGAGCTGTGGAAGAACGCGTGCCAGGCCGCCAGCGTGACCTTGTGCGACCCGCCGAACAGGGAGGGCCCGTGGAGAACGTCGATGCTGTAGGCCGCGACGATCCCCACGGGAACGACGAAGAACGCGAACAGCCACCCCAGCGGCGGCGCGAGCAGGCCGATCGTGGTCAGGTGCCGGCGGATCACGGCGCGACTAGCGTTCGCGCCTCAGGAGGCTTTCACCTCTTCCCACAGCCGCGCGTACAACGCCCTGCGCGGAACCCGCCGGTCGATGTGCGTGTGCGGCTCGGAGAGCGCCCCCGGATCCTTCAGCTTCAGCGCCCGAACGAGATCCTGCGATGCCGGGTGGGCGTGCGTGTTCGAGTGCCCATAGCCGTAGTTGTTCTCGAGCCAGGAGCCCGACTTGGCCGAGCTCCACGCGTTCGCGAACGCGTGCGCGTGTTGCGGCCGCGGCGTCCCCTTCCCGAGCATGAGCATGCCGACCCAGGACAGCGCTCCCTCCTTCGGGTACATGTACGCGACCTTCAGCTTCTTGGCCTTCATCGCGACCCAGTCGGCCGGCCACGCATACGCGATCCAGATGTCGCCCGACGCGAACAGGTTCTGCATGTCCGTCTCGGAGGACCACCACGTCCGCACCAGCTTCTTCTTCGACTTCAGCAGGTTCTGCGATCTCTTCAGCTCCGCGTCGGACTGGTCGTACGGCTTCTTGAAGCCAAGGTAGTACCCGGCCCAGACGAGCTGGTTGAGATCGTCGAACCACGCGATCCGGCCCTTGTAGCGGTCGTCGAAGAGCAGGCTCCACGACCG
>VAXY01000020.1:11764-28280 GCA_005885085.1 Actinomycetota bacterium
AGTCCTCGCGGATGCCCCACTGCTTCCCCTTGTACTGCCTGGCCTTGACCATCGCCGGGTTCAGCTGCTTGAGGTTCGGGATCAGGGCCGGATTCCACGGCTGGAAGTAGCCGCTGCCGGCGAACTCGGTGACATAGCCGACGTAGGGACGCACGACGTCCGGCTTGAGCCCGGTCGACAGCTTCGCAAGCGCATTCGCCTCGTTCGTCATGAAGGTGAACTTCGGGTTCTGGCCCGGATACTTCTGCAGGTACGGCGCCCACAACGACTTCACCTCGTATCCGGCCCAGTCGAGCACCTGTAAGCGCCCGCTTTCCTTCGCTAGTTGCGTGCGCGCCGCGCCGGCGACGGCTGCACGTCCGCCGACAATCGCGGCTCCTCCGGTCACCGCCGCGAGCTTGAGCAAGTCCTCGCGGCTCAGTCGCCGTTCCGTTACGTCTTGCCCCTCCATCGGTTCGTCTCCTTCCCCTCCCCTAGTAGCTGGGCGGACTGATGATCCACATGACTTCGGCGCGTTCCTCGCCGACGTTCGTGACGCGGTGCGGAGTCGAGCTGCGGTAGTCGATGCTGTCGCCCGTTCCGAGCTCGTGACGGTCTCCCCCGAGCTCGAGCTGGACGCTGCCGGTCAGCACCACGAAGAGCTCCTCGGAATCGCCGTGCGCGTAGGGCTCCGCGCCCGTCGATCCGCCGGGGTCGAGCTCGCCGACGAACACCTCGAGGTGCTGAAGCGGCCGCGGTGTGAGCAACAGCTTGCGCCCGAGCGTCCCGAACGCCAGGGATGGCCGCTCCTCGCGCCGCAACACGCGCGGCCGCGGCGGCCCACCTGGCTCGAACAGATCCGCGACGCTCACGCCGAGCGCGCCGGCGATGCGGCGGAGGGAGGCGATGCTCGCACTCGCCCGGCCCCGCTCCACCTGGCTCAGGAAGCTCTCGCTGACACCCGCGCGAGCCGCGACGGTTCGAAGTGTCGCGCGGCGCAGACGTCGAATGTCTCGCAACCGCTCGCCGACGTCGACTTCGGCGAGCGCGTCGGGCGCGCTCGACGGCATCCCAGATCTCCTTAGACCCCGTCGAAGGAAAACTGAAGCGACCCTACGGTGTTGTTAAAGGGCTGTCAACGACCCGGTCTTGAAAAGGTGGGGCGGCCCACTGGGGAGGCAGGCCGCCCGACCGTTTGCCAGGCGCATCGCGGGAAACCGAGTCGAGGGCTGCGGCGCCCCGCGACCCAGCCCCTTTTTGCGATGCGCCACGTATCTTTTCGGCAGATGAGACCTACCCCTAAAGGGTGGCTTTGCTTCCCTAGGGGTGGGAGTGAGGTCGATCCGCCGGCGTCGCCGGATCGGCACCGCCGGCGGATCGATCTGCTTGGCCGGAGCTACGGCGCCGGAACGGCCGCCGTATACACGTCGAGCTGGTGGAGTGTGCCGTCCGGGTTGTTCCCGGTGCTGTTCGAGTTGTCCGCCCACGCCGGGTGGGCGATCCCGCCGTAGAAGGACAGGCCGGTGTAGTCGCCGTAATCGATGCGGTTATGCGCGTCGTACGAGTTCGACGTGCCCGCGCTGATCTGGAGGTTGTTCGTGAACGTCTGGCCGTCGTTGCTGAACGCGCCCCAGAACTGAGCGTCGTCGTTCGGTAGACCGTCCGTGTCGCCCGCGCCTCCAGTCCCGAGGTCGTTACGAGAGTCGTACCAGACGACGGCGAACCGCCCGGTGGTCGGATCGAGGGAGATCTTCGGGAGGAATTGGCTGTTCACCGTGCTGTCGTCGTTCACCCGCACCGGGGCGCTCCACGTAGCGCCTTGGTCGTCGGAGAAGCGGACGAGGATGTCCGTATTGTCGCTCTCGTTCTTCTGCTCGAGTGTGTAGACGAGGTAGACGCGACCGTTGTGCGGACCGCCCCAGGCAAGGCCCGGCTCCGCGTCGACGGAGCGATCCGGCTGGGGCGGGATGAAGTCGAACCCGCCGATGTGCGTGTCCGTGACGAAGACCCGATCGCCGAACCCGGCAGGGCCGAGCCCGTCCGGATCGACGTTCACGAACAGCTTGCCCCCACCCTGCCCGCTCTCGGTGAGGGTGCAGACGTTCATGACCTCGCCGCCCGGGCCGATGGCGACGTCGCCGTAGGTGCAGTTATTGGTGCCGGGAACGACCTCCCTGGTGGAGAAGGCTCCCACCTGTCCCAACCCGGTTACGGGGGCGCCGAACGCGCCCATCGGACCGCCGACGTTGACAACAGCCCAGACCTCTCCTGCTGCCGCAGTAATGGTTGGCTGGTCGACGAAGTGGAACAGTCCCTTCTCGTCGGCGCCCTTGCCGTTGCGTTTTGCGATGCCGGGGATGTTCGCGATCACGTTGAAAGACAGGCCTCCGTCGGTCGAGAGGGCAATCGGCAACGTGTCCTCCACGTCGAAGAGGTACGCGAGGAAGAGGTTCCCGTAGTTGTCGAACGACAGGCTCGGATCGCAACATGCGTCGCCGCGGTTGTCGTTGTTCCCGATCAGCTTCGTCGTCCAAGTTTGCCCGCCGTCGAAGCTGAAGCCCTCGAGCATCCCCGGGGCCCCACCCTCGACGTTCGAGACCATGACGATGTTCTTGGGATTGGTCGGGTTGACTGCAATGGCTTCTTCGGACTCGTTCGTATGCCGCTGGCTGATGTCGATGTTTGGCGGCGTAGCGGGCTGCGCCGGCTTGCCGGCGCCTGCCGGCACGACGACGAGCGAGGCGATCAGAACAGACGCAAGGACCGCAGCCGCAGAGAGACCCGGGCGCATTCCTCTCCCCTTCCTATAGCGAAACAGACAGCGCGAGGCTACATCCGTCCCTGACCGCCGGCAACTGTGTGCAACTAAGCGGGCGTCGGCAAGCCGTCGATCGCGCGCAGTGCACGCTCCATCTCGCCTTCGTCCAAGGCGACATCCTCGAGCTTGCCCGCAAAATAGTTGTCGTAGGCGGCGAGGTCGAAGTGCCCGTGACCAGAAAGGTTGAACAGGATCGTGCGCTCCTCGCCCGCCTCGTCTGCCGCCTTCGCAACCTGAAGCGTCCCGTGAATCGCGTGCGCGGCTTCGGGCGCCGGGAGAATCCCTTCGCTCCCCGCGAAGGTCACGGCCGACGCGAAAACGTCGTTCTGGGTGTACGCGTCGGCGCGGATCAGCCCGTCACGCACGAGCTGCGAGATCAGCGGAGCAACTCCGTGGTAGCGGAGCCCGCCGGCGTGGATCGGGGCCGGGACGAAGTCGTGCCCGAGCGTGTGCATCGGTACGAGCGGCGTCAGCTTGCTCGTGTCGCCGAAGTCGTAGGCGAACAGACCGCGCGTGAGCGTCGGGCAGGCCGCCGGCTCGCAGGCGAGCACGTCGATCTCGCGGCCGGCGATCTTCTCCCGCAGGAACGGGAAGGCGAGGCCGGCGAAGTTCGAGCCGCCGCCGACGCAGCCGATGACGACGTCGGGGAAGGCGCCTGCGAGGTCCATCTGCGCGAGCGCCTCCTGGCCGATCACGGTCTGGTGGAGGAGCACGTGGTTGAGCACGCTTCCGAGCGAGTAGGCGGTGTCGTCGCGTCCAGCAGCGTCCTCGACCGCCTCCGAGATCGCGATCCCGAGGCTCCCCGGCGAGTCCGGGTACTCGGCGAGGATCGCGCGGCCGGATTGCGTCTCCTCGGAAGGGCTCGGCACGATCTCCGCGCCCCACGCCTTGATCATCGAGCGCCGGGCGGGCTTCTGCTCGTAGGAGACGCGAACCATGTACACCTTGCACTCGAGCCCGATCAGCTTGCAGGCGAACGAGAGCGCGCTACCCCACTGACCCGCGCCGGTCTCGGTGGAGAGACGTGTCCGCCCTTCCTTCTTGTTGTAAAAGGCCTGTGCGACCGCCGTATTCGGCTTATGGCTCCCCGGAGGACTTACACCCTCGTATTTGTAGAAGATGCGTGATCGGGTGCCGATCGCCGCCTCGAGCCGCAGCGCGCGGTAGAGCGGCGTGGGGCGCCAGAGGCTATAGATCTCCAGGATCTCCTCCGGGATCGGGATCTCCGCCTGCTCGCTCACCTCCTGGCCGATCAGCTCCATCGGGAAGAGCGGGGCGAGATCGTCGGGCCCGACGGGCTGCCCGGTGCCCGGATGCAGCACCGGCTGGAGAGCCGTGGGCATGTCGGAGCGGACGTTGTACCAATGGCGCGGGAGCTGCGATTCCTCGAGGAGGAACTTCGTCTGGCTCCCGGTGCGCGTGCGCATCTGCTGCACGCTGCGAGCATAAGGCGTCGGCGAGATCAGTGCAGAGCGTTTCGGGGGAGTGGAGATCCGTCCTGGGGGCAAATCCTCGGATATGGGCGTTGCAGTCGTCGTCGTGCTGGTCGTGGTCGCCGTTGTGCCGGCCGTTCTCGTCGGTTGGATGTTCGTGTGGGGAGCGGTGAAGGACGGGCAAGAGGACCGGGCGGTACAGGCCCGGCTCGGCATCCGCCGCCGGACGAGGCTCGGGCGCTGAGCCGAACTGTTTTGCGCGTACCCTCTGAACATGGAACCCGGTCTGCTCGATTGGCGACCGCGCTTCGAGGAGTACGCGCAGAACGCACTCGACTCGCTGCCATCGGATCTGCGTGGACGGATCTCGAACGTGGAGATCGTTCTGGAAGACGAGCCACCTCCGGGCCAGCCGCTCCTTGGGCTCTATCAGGGCGTGCCGCTCACAGAACGCGGCAGCCATTACGGCGCGGTGCTGCCGGACAAGATCACGATCTACAGCGGCCCGCTCGTGCGGCTCTACGGACGTGACCCGGAGCGGCTTCGCCGGGAGGTGCGTCGTGTTGTCCTACACGAGGTCGCCCACCACTTCGGAATCAGCGACGAGCGACTGATCGAAATCGACCGTTACTGAGAGCGGCTGAGCGTCCCTCGCTACGGCAGCGGAAACGCGTTGAAGATGGTGTTCGTGGCGACGGGATCGCTCCCAGTGGCGGCAAAGAGCATCGAGCCGTCGAGGCTGAGTGCGAGACCGTGGGGAAGGACGTTCGCCGTTCCGTTCGGGGTGAAGGTCGTCGCCGTGAAGATCGGGGAAGTCGTGCCGAGCGGATAGACGGCGATGTCAGGGAGGCTGTAGCCGTTGTCGAGACCGGTGGCGAGAAGTCCGCCTCGACCCGGCGTCACGGCGACTGCCGAAGGATATGGATTGCCCGGATAGACGATTCCGTCCGGTTGCAGTGTCGAGGCGCTCAGTTCTTCGAACGCATAGGGCCAACCGGACGCCGGGATCACACGCGTCCCGTCGGGCGAAACCGCAAGGTCTTCGATGTTCTCCTGATCCGTGAAGGTGCTCGCGAGAACCTTCAGTTTCGGCTTCGAGACGTCGAGCCGGAGCAGCTGGCCCGGAGATTGCGCGTCGTACGCGAGGAAGAGGGTGCCCGGGGCGCCAGGCGATGTCGCGAGATCCGGTGAGTAGTACTCCTGGGGGAAATTCCTGACGCGGCCCGATCTGGGATCGATCGACGCGAGCGTCTCCCAGCCCGTCGGAGGCAAGGGCGAGACGGCCGTCCAGAGAGTGCCATCGACCATGACGAGTCTCCTGGCATAGGCGAGACCCGTTGCGATCTGAGTCGTCGCAAAGGTCGGAGAGTTGAGGTCGATCCTGCCGATCGCGCCTGCGCTGCCTTCGGCGACGTAGAGACAGCGGCCGCTCGACACCATGCCCCAGGCTCCAGGAACGTTCGGGATCGAGGCGACGAGGTTGCCCGAGAAGTCGAGCACGTCGACGACATTCGCGGTGGGGCCCGAAACGTAGACGTGACCCCGGGCGTCGTCTACGACGACGGCGCCGAAGCCAATCGGACCCAGATCGGTCGCCGCATTCGCAACGCCCGGCGCGAGCGCGGCGAAACCAAGCGCTGCTACCACGGCGAGACGAATTCGGAAACGGCGGCCCCGACGCACGCCCTCAGCAAAGGCAGCGGGGTACCTGGGGTCATCCCCCGGACGGGTTAAGTCCTTGAAGTCGCTATGAACGCCGAGCCCTCTAGCGGAGGCGGTAGATGTCGAGGACCCCACTCAGAGCGTGCTGGTTTGCGTCTCCTTCGGGGAGCGCAATGCGGCCGTCGGCCACGATGGCGCTGTTCCAGTGTCCGCCGGCGGCAGCGAGCGTGCTGAGTTTCTTGCCGCTGCGCGGCAGGTAGATGCCGAGACCGCCATTCGGGTCGTAGACGTACAGCAGGCCGCCGGCGACAACCGGGCTCGTTCCGGCAGTATGCGTCGACCACGCCGCTCGAAGCCGGCCACCGCCGAGCGTCCACGCCGCGAGACCGGCGTTGTCCGCGACGAAGAGCCACGTCCGCCCGTCGGCGTGCCACACGGCCGGGGCGGTGAACAGATCGGTCGCCCCGGGTGTCGAGATCGTCTGTCGCTCGCCGCCTGTACGCCCGGCCGGTGAGAGCTTCCTCAGACTGAGCAGCCGGATCTTGCCGTCCTTGCCGCCCTGCGCGATATAGCCGCCGCCAAGGACCACAGGAGAGGTCGAACCGAGGTCGAGGTCGTTCGACCGGAGCGCCGTCTCATCCGTCGGCGTCCAGCTGCCAAGAACGCGCGAGGCATCCGCGGACAGATACACGGTCGAATCTCCCCAGTTGGTCCTGCCGTTCCAGCCTCCGTTGCCGGTCGCGACCAGAAGCCCTCCAGTGGCGGTGTCGACGACGGCGCCGGCCCGCCCCCAGATCGCCGAGTCGCTCGAGGCGCAGCTGCTCGGCGAGATCAACCGATGCCGGTTCGAGCAGAGCGAATTCCAGACCCTCAACAGCCTTCCGTTGCTCGCGGCGAGCAGCGCCACGTGACCCTGGTAGGGCGGCGCGTCGCCGATGTAGCCCCCGGTGGTTGCGATCACATGCCCGTGCCAGAGGTTGAGGGCAGAGGCGATCTTTTCCCGCGACGGGAGCAGAGTGATTCGAGTCCGCCAGGCGAGGTGACCGTCACCCACCGAAAGCTTCTGGATCCGCCCGTCGGGCGACGCAGCGTAGATCCACTTGCGGCCCGGATCAGCGGCGGGTGTCGCAGTCGTGATCTGTGCTGTCCCCGCCCAAGAGGGATAGCCCGCCGGCGTGTAGCGCCAGAGCACGCGGCCATTGGACGCGTCGATCGCTTCCGTACGGCCATACGTCGTCGTGACGAGGAAGACATCGTGAACGACACCACGGACTCGAACGGCGTGCAAGTAGATCGGCGACGAATCCACCGTTCCGTCAAGCAGCACGCGCTGCCGCCGTAGGCGGCCGACGTCGGCCGCCGTTATCCGGGTCGCAGTGGGCCCGCTGTTCGCGCGTGCTGCCGTGTACCCGAACAGCGGCCAGTCGCTTGCGGAACTGTCAGAGACCGCACTCGACGTCGTTGAAGCTGTCGTCGTGGCTGTTGTCAACGTGGGCGCAGGAGCGGTTTGAGTCGGCGAGGCCGACTTCCCTCCGCTGCAAGCCGTGGCCGCGAGCCCTACAAAACCGATCAGGACCGCCCGTCTCACCAGCCCAGAAGCGCGCCGCGACGGCATCACGTTCAGGCGACGTCGGCCAATGGCTGCCGGCGCAGCCTGAGAGCGCGCTCCCGGCGTGCGTTTTCGACGCGAAGCGGCGCGTTCAGCTCCCTGCAATCGTGGCATCGAAGCGAAGCCGTCCGTCGCAGGGGTTCGGGCAGCTCGCCTCCGCATGCGAGGCAGGTGAATGCGTGGTGGCTAGCAGTGGTCAAGGTGAGATGAAGATGACCGACACATGTTGTGCCGGCATCGAGGGCAGCCACAATCTGAATCGCCGGTTAGCCGAACTCTCGCTCTTCCCGCTAGCCACCATGTGGCCCGACGCGCACAAGTCAGAAGCGAATTCGTCCCTAGAAGTGGGAGGTGACCCCGGCCGGATCCTCCTCGGCCGTCGCCGGCGCACCCGGCTCCTCGTACCACGAGTACGCGTACTTCCCGTCGTCGAGATCCTTCGCGAACTTCGTCAGCTTCAGCGGATAGAAGGTGTCGCACATCACGGCAAGCTCGTGCGTTTCCGTCATCCCGATCGCCTTCTCGGCCAGGCCCGGATGTGGGCCATGGGGAATGCCCGAAGGGTGGAGCGTGACGGAGCCGACCTCGACCCCCTTGCGTGAGCCGAACTTGCCGGAGACGTAATAGATCATCTCCTCCGACTGCAGGTTCGAATGGTGGTAGGGAATCGGCACCGCCTGCGGGTCGTAGTCGAGCCTTCGCGGGACAAACGAGCAGACGACGAAGTTCCGGCCCTGGAACGTCTGGTGTGACGGCGGCGGCTGATGGATACGGCCCGTGATCGGCTCGAAGTCGTGGACGGAGAACGTCCACGGATAGAGGAAACCGTCCCACCCCACGACGTCGAACGGGTGGTAGTCGAGCACGTACGTCTGGTAGCCGCCGCGCACACGCACCTTCACGGGGAAGTCGCCTTTCTCGCGGTGGGGGTTCAGCTCCGTCGGCGGATGGATGTCGCGGTGGTAGTACGGCGCGCCCTCGAGCATCTGTCCGTACTGGTTGCGGTAGCGCTTCGGGATCTCGATCAGCCCCGGCGTCTCGAACACGAGGTAGCGCTGGTCGCCTTCGGGCCGGAAACGGTAGGTCGTCCCGCGCGGGATGACGACGTAGTCGCCGTCCTTGTACGGGACGTTGCCGAAGATCGTCTCGAGCGTGCCCGTGCCCTCGTGGACGAAGACGACTTCGTCGCCCTCGCCGTTGCGGAAGAAGTAGTCCATCTGCTCCTTCGGGCGGCAGAGGGAGATCTCGACGTCGTGGTTCCACATCAGCACGCGGCGGCCGGTGATCTCGTCGCCTTTCGCGTCGATGCCGTAGGTCTTGAAGTGGCGATGCGTATGCGTGTCCGGAACCCACTCGTCACGCTTCATCTCCTCGAAGTCGCCGACCTTCATCACGCGGCAGGGCGACTGGAGGTGGTACAGGATCGACTCCATCCCGACGAAACCCTCCATCCCCATGACCTCTTCGGTCAGGAGCGTTCCGTTGTCTCGGAACTGGATGTGACGCTTGCGGGGGACGTCGCCCAGACGCTGGTAGAACGGCACGGCTACAGGATATCGGCCGTCATCTGGGCCAACCGCCGCCCGATTGCGGGGGCGAACTTGAAGCCGTGGCCGCTGCAGGCCGAGCCGATCACCACGCGGCCTCGACGCTCGAGGATGAAGTGCTCGTCCGGCGTCGTCGTGTACATGCACGCCTCGGCGGCGACCGGGTCAGGGTCGGCGTCGGGATAGGTGCGCGCGACCCATTCGGCGACCCGTTCGACGAGCGCCGAGTCCGGCCCGCCCTCCTCGTCCGGCCCGATCCGCGCACCGGCGTGATGCGCACCCGCCTTGAGCCCGTGCACCGGATCGTGCAGCGAGTACATCGCATGCCCACGGGTCACCGGGTCGAGCTGCACGATCGACGGCAAGGGGTCGCCGTCGCGCTTGAAGTACGCGACCGTCTCACGCGTCGTGTGCACGGGCAGATCCGGGAAGAACACCGACACCCACGGCCCGGCCGTGACGACGACCGCCTTCGCGGCCAGCTCGTCGAGCGAGTCGACGCGGGTGTCCTCCTGCAGCCGCGCTCCGTGTGCCTGCGCACGGTCGACGAACGCGCGATGCGCGAGATCCGCACGCACGATCCCGGCCTCGGGCTGGAACAACGCCGTCCAGCCATCCGGCACGCTGACGGGCCAGCGCTGCCAGGCTGCTTCGGCCGCCAGCAGCTCGTACTCCGCCCCCGCCGAGTCGAGCGCGTCGCGCGAGCTCTGCGCAGGATCGTCGACGAGCTCCAGCAGGCCGTTCAACTCCAGCAGGCCGACGCCGGCCTCCCGCTCGAGCTCGCGCCAACCCGCAAACGACTCCTTCGCCAGCTCGACGAACTCGACCTCGGGATACGCAAGCCGGACAATGCGCGAGCGGCCGTGACTCGAGCCGTGGCAGTGGCCCACGCGGAACTGCTCGACGAGCGTGACGTCGCACCCCTCACACGCAAGCGCGTAGGCCGTCGCCGAGCCCATGATCCCGGCACCGACGACAACGACGTCCACCATCAGACGACGCGGTTGCGAAGGATGCCGATCCCGTCCACCTCGAGCTCGACCACGTCGCCGCGCTGCAGCCAGCGGCCGTCGCCGTGCTCGAGGATGCAGCCGGTTCCCACAGTCCCGGAGCCGAGGACGTCGCCCGGCAGCAGCCTGGTGTTGCGCGCGGCATGGGCGACGATCGCCTCCCACGAGTGGTGCATGTCGGCCAGCTTGCCGCGCGAGCGCTCCTCGCCGTTGACTCGCGCGAGCATCGTCCCGCTCGTGCCGTCGAACTCGTCGGGGGTGACCACGATCGGACCGACGCTCGTGGCGAAATCCTTCCCCTTCGAGGGCCCCAGCCCGACCTTCATCTCCGCCCGCTGCAGGTCGCGTGCGGACCAGTCGTTCAGGATCGTGAAGCCGCCGATCCGACCCTCCGCGCCGATGATCGCAGCGACCTCGAGCTCGTAGTCGAGCTCGTTCGTGTCGGGCGGATGAGGAATCTCGTCGCCGGGCCCGTAGATCGCGGCCGGGTTGGAGAAGTAGAAGACCGGAAGCTCGTACCACTCCGGCGGCACCTCGAGCCCGCGTGCGGCGCGAGCCGTCTTGACGTGCTGCTCGAAGGCGTAGAAGTCGCGCACGGAGGGCGGATGGAGGACCGGCGCACGAAAGTCGACGTCAGCCAGTGCGTACTCCGCGTGTCGCCGCGCGGTGCCGCCGCCGGTGAAGAACGACTGCAGTGTCTGTGCGGCGACCTGCACGACGGTCTCACCCTCGAGGATCCCAGGCCAGCCGCGTTCGAGCTGCAGGTCGCGCGGCGTGAACATGCACAACTTCAGTGATCCTCCCGGTGACATTGGTGGATGCCTGGGTCGCGAGCACCAAGCCAGAGGTCGCACTCGTCCGCAGCCAAGGCTGGCAGCCTTGGGAAGGGCGAGGGCGGGCTCTGGCGCCGCGTGATCGCGGGCCAGGCGCCGCCGAATGTTGCCGGGAGGGTCACTAGGGTTCCGTGTGGACGACCACGTCGGAGATGTCCGGACGCGCCAAGCGGATGCGCTCCTCGATCTCACTGGCGCGGGCGTGTGCATCGGCGAGGCGGCTCTCGGGCTCGAGCCCGAGCGTCAGGTGGGCTACGAGCCCTTCGGGGGTGTCCAGGAAGCGGAGCTCGCGCGGCTCGTGTCCGGTGATCTCGCGGACGATGCGCAGGACGACGTCGCGTTCGGCCGAGTCGTCGGCCATGCGACGGCCTTCACCTGCCTCGGCGAGCGGTTCGAGATGCGTCTGCACGAAGTCGACCTCCGGCACGGCCGCAGCGATCGCCTGCTCGACCTGATTCGCCACCTCGTGCGCCTCTTCCAGCGTCAGCTCGCCAGGCAGCTTGAGGTGCAGCGAGACCTCCGTCCTGCGGCCGACGTTCAGCACGCTGACGTTGTGGACCTCGCGCACGCCCGGGACTCCGAGCGCGGCGGAGTGTGCACGGTCGCGGATGGCGGCCTCGTCCTCCTCCGGCTCGACGTGGACGACGACGTCACTGCCAGGCAACGCGTCGTGCAGCGCGTCCTCGACGCGGTCGGCCGCGGCGTGACCCTGGCCGACCGCCGCGCCCGGGGGAACCGTGATCACGACGTCGGCGAACTGCCGCGGGCCGGCCTGGCGCATACGGAGGCGCCCGAGCGTGACCGCGGGCTCGATTCCAGCGATCGCCGCGCGCGCCGCCTCCTCGGCGGCTGCCGGGACGCGGTCCATCAGCACGTCGACGTTGCGCTTCATCAGCCGCGCGGCAGCGACCAACACGAGCGCGGCGACGAAGAGCGCCGCGGCCGAGTCCGCGCGCACGTAGCCCGCACGTACGAGTAGCAGGCCGAACAGCACGGCCCCGGAGCCGGCGAGATCGCTGCCGAAATGCAAGGCGTTCGCCGACAGGGCGGCGCTGCGGTAGCGCTGCGACGCGCGCCAGGTGACGATCGTGCGGCTGAGGTCGACGGCGATCACGATCACGATCACCGCGAGCGCATACCACGTCGCCTCCACCGACGTGCCGCGGCTGCCGACGAGGTGCGTGATCGCACGCCACGCGATGAAGCAGCTGGCGGCGAACAGGATCGCCCCCTCGGCGAGGGCGCCGAGATGCTCGGCTTTGCCATGGCCGTATTGGTGAGCGACATCGGCCGGCCGCACCGCCACACCGACGGCGAAGAACGTCAGGAGCGCCGCGATCAGGTCGGTGCCCGAATGCGCGGCCTCCGAGATGAGGCCGAGGCTGTGCGACGGCAGGCCCGCGCCGAGCTTGAGCACGATCAGGGCGACGGCCGCACAGACCGAGACGAGCGCCGTGCGCCGCTGGGGGTCCATGCGGCTAGTGAAACAGAACGGGCCGCCGAGGCGGCCCGCTCAGTCGTTCACGGACTGCGCTACGAGGTTGCGATGTCGCCGGTGAACTGCTCGGTGACGCCGTTCGTTCCCTTGTCCTGCCAGTGGTGGAAGATCAGCGACGTGTCCGGCGAGCTGTACTCGAAGTTGAACTTGCAGCCCGCATAACCCGCCGTACACGTGAACGTCCCGCCCGGGAAGTGGGCCGCGATGAACGCCGACGTACTGCCGATGCAGGCCGCCGCGCAGGTGGCGGTCGGATTGAACGTGCCGCCCGAGACCGTCCCGGTCAGATAGCCGCGGAACTTGCCGTGGATGCCGGCCGTGACGAGCTTGCCGTGCTTGCCCGACGTGGCGCACGCGCTCGGGCTCTGCCCGGCGTTGGTCAGGAACGTGCCTTTGTCCTTGCGGGTGACACGAAAGGTGCTGTCGTTGTTCTTCTTGACCGTCCACGTGCGCATGCTCGTGTCGGTTGCCCAAACGTTCTGCTGACAGGTGCCGTGGTCAGGCACGACCACGAGGGCGGAGAAGCGGCTGTGCCCGCCCTTGGCCTTCCCCTTCCCGCCCGGATCGGCGAGGCTCGCGGTTGCGAGCGCCAAGACGCCGGCGAGTAGGAGGACTGGTACGACGATTCGACGCATACGGAATTCACCCCTTCGTTTGCTCTTTCGGCAGATGCCGGCAGACCGGCGTTCTTGCGGTGCGCTAGGCGCGTTCGAGCGGCCAGATCACGACGTCCTGGCGCCCCGAGTAGTGCACCAAGGGATCGTCTTGGGGCACCTTCATCGGGGGCATCGTGTTCAGGTCGATCCGCAACTCCGCCGGCTGCAACGGCCACCGCCGGTGGTGGATGTCGGCGCGGTACAGCCCGCCTTCGTGCTCCGCGTACAGGCAGTACCGCTCCGTCAGGAACTCTTCGAGGGAGCCCGGCGCGGCGTTGAAGACCTCACCGTCGGGACGGTACGCAGCAGCGAACGCCTTGCCGCCGGCGCGGCTGCAGTCGTAGAGGATCTCGTCACCACGCCGCCGGAGAGAGATCTCCGCCTGGAAGTACGGCAGCCGGTAGAGACGGCGGGCGGCCTCGACGGCGACCTGGCTCGAGGCATCGAGCGAGAAGAACCAGATTCCCGGCTTGCCGCCGTGCGCGACGTAGGTGCGGACATTGAGCTCCCGGAAGCTCGACGCGAACGGAAGCGGCAGCAAGCCACGGGCACGAAGGCCGGTGATCACGAACGGGGTCACCCCGAGCCACGCACTGCCGGAGTGCTCCTGGAGCTCGAGCCGGTTGGGGACGAGCGGGCGTAACTGCACGGCCGGCACGCGGTATTGGACGAAGAGGAGGTCGTCCCACGTCTGCCCCATCACCCACGGACGCTTGGGCACGGGCCACGGCCGGTGCTGTATCTGCTCGAGGCTCGACGCCTGCCGGACCGGCGCCTGGAGCAGATCGCGAGCGTTAAAGATTTCCGCGGAGGGCCTGCTCGCGCTCGATCGCCTCGAACAGCGCCTTGAAGTTGCCCTCGCCGAAGCCGCGCGCACCATGGCGTTCGATCACCTCGAAGAAGAGCGTCGGCCGGTCCTGTGCGGTCTTCGTGAAGATCTGCAGCAGGTATCCCTCCTCGTCGCGGTCGGCGAGGATGCGAAGCCGGCGGAGGTCGTCCCAGTCCTCGCCGATCTCGCCCACGCGCTCCTCCACGTCGGCGTAGTACGCGTCGGGCGTGTTGAGAAAGCCGACGCCGAGCTCCTGCAGCGTTTCGACGCTCCGCACGATGTCCTCGCTCAGCAGCGCGACGTGTTGCACCCCGGGGCCGCTGAAGAACTCCAGGTACTCGTCGATCTGACTCTTGCGCTTCCCTTCGGCCGGCTCGTTGATCGGAAACTTGATCTTTCCCTCGCCGTCGGCCATCACCTTCGACATCAAGGCCGAGTACTCGGTGTGGATCTGCTCGTTGCCGAAATGGATGATGTTCGTGAAGCCCATCGTCCGCTCGTAGAACTCGACCCAGTGGTTCATCCGGCCGAGCTCGACGTTGCCGACGACGTGGTCGATCGTTTTCAGCCCGACGCCTGTGGCCGGCCGGCCGTTCGTCGCCGCGAGCTCCTGGAAGCCGGGCAGGAACGGGCCGGAGTACTCGCGGCGGTTCACGAAGGTGTGCACGTTCTCGCCGTAGGTCGCGATCGTCGCCAGCTCGACGCGTCCCCAGTCGTCCTCGACCCAGTGCGGCTCGACGACGCCGCGCGCGCCACGCTGGACGGCCTCGCGGTACGCCCGAGCCGCGTCCGGGACGGTCAGGGCGGTGTCCTTGACGCCGTCGCCGTGCGTGCAGGCGAAGCGCGTGATCTCGCCGTCCCCGCGCAGCCCGCTCGTCAGCACGAAGCGGATGTCGCCCTGCTCGAGGACGTACGACGCCCGATCGCGGACGCCAGTCTCCGGACCGGCGTACGCGGTGCGTGTGAACCCGAACGCCTGCTCGTAGTAAAAGGCCGCCTGTTTCGCATTGCCGACGTACAGCTCGAGGTGATCCCACCCGTCGATCGGCATGAAGTCGGCGTTCTGCCCCATCAAGGAGAAAGGTTACTCAGCCGGCGGCTCAGGCGCAGGGCCTCGGCGGGACGCCAGAACGATGCCGCCGCCGATCGCCAAACCGCCGATGACCTGCACCGTCGTGATCTGCTCCGACAACAGGAGCAGCGCGATGATCGCCGCCAGGAACGGCTGGAGATTCGCGAACAGCGACGCCCGCGACGGCCCGACACGATTGATCGCCGTGAACCAGAGCAGGTTTGTCGTCACCAGCGGGCCGAGCACCGCGAACGCGAAGCCGAGCCAGACGAGCGCGCCGAAGTGGAAGCTCTGGCTGGCGAGCTGCTTGGAGCCGGCCAGCGCCAGCGGCAGGGTGACGACGGCGAGAAAGACGGCGCTGAGGCGGAAGGGCGAGTAGCGCCGCATCAAGGGCGCAATCGCAACGGAGTAGCCGGCCCACGTGAACGCACCGGCGACGGCGAGCGCGTCGCCCTTCAGGTTCGTCGAGAGGTTCCCGCCCGATCCGGCCGCGACGAGGGCCACACCCGCAAACGAGAGCAGCGCCGCGACCCAGAAGCGCACGCTGAGGTGCTCCACGCCGGAACCGCGGGCCAGGATCGCCGTGAAGATCGGCAGCGTGCCGAACACCAGCGCGACCGTCGTCGCAGTCGTGAACTTGAGCGCGTAGACGAAGCTGAGCTGGTTCGCAAACAGGAGGCCCATGCACACGATCGCCAGCGCGAGCTCGCCGCGGCCAATCCGCAGCGATCCCTCCCAGGCGAGCGTGATGGCGACGAAGACCAGCGCCGCGCAGCCGTAGCGAACGGCCGAGTAGGCGAGCGGCCGGAACCCCTCGTCGAGGATGTATTTCGAGACCGTGAAGTTGAGCGCCCAGAGGCTGACGGTCCCGAGCAGCATCAAATCTGCCGTGGGACGCCGCACTCCGCCTAGTAAAGCGGTTCGGATCCCTCCAACGAGGGAGAGGAGCGGCCCTGGAAAGCCGACTCCTACAAGGTGCCCCTGCGACACGTCTGTTGGCTCCTGCTTGCCTCATTGCCGGCACGGCGATCGGCTTCAAGATCGGCCTGCCCAGCTCGGACCCGGCCGCCGGCTCGGCTGCTTCGGCGACACCTGAAGCAGCGTCGGGGTTGACCTTCGCGCCGGCGACCGGCCGCCGACCTGTGAAGGCCGTCGGGCTCTACACGGGACGCACGTCGACCCCCGGCCTGCTGCGGCTCTCCGGCGTCGACGCGGAATCGCTTGCGCTCCGCGGCACAGGTGACGCGATGCCCGGTGACGCTGCGGCCGCCGCGAGCTTGGACCCGCCGTACGCGCGCGACCTGACCTTCCTCGCCTTCCCGAGCGGTACCGAGCCGCCCGGCGCGGGCGCAACGCCAGAAGGCGCGACGACCACGACCGCGACGGCGCCGACGCCGAGCGGGCCGCCGCCGACGATCACCGACGCCCACACCGTCTCCCTGACCCCCTTCTCCGCGACCCTCTCGTGGCGCACCAGCGAGGCGACGACGTCGCGCGCGGTGTACGGGCTCGACACACCGGTCGTCTGGACCGCACCGACCGAGTCGGGAACGACCCACCAGGTGACCGT
>VAXY01000233.1 GCA_005885085.1 Actinomycetota bacterium
CAACTGAGCTACGCCGCCAAGCCGTCTGATTTTAGCCATGCCTCGGGGCGTCGTCCTCGTCGTTTCCTCGAGGGCCCGGGGCCGCCGGGAAACGGGCATCCACGGGGGCGCCCGGCCGCCGCTACACTTCCCTGTTCGCGCAGGGTCGGGGCCTTGTCTCGGCGTGCGCTTTCCCTTACCGAGGCGAAGAGATGGCAACCGGAGTACGAGACAAGATCACGCTGGCCTGCAATGACTGCAAGCGGCGCAATTACATGAGCACGAAGTCGAAGCGGAACACGCCCGACCGCCTCGAGGTGCGCAAGTACTGCCGCTGGTGCGGCCAGCACACGGCGCACCGGGAGACCCGCTAGGTGGCCCGCCAGACCCGAGCTCAGCGACGCGCACGGCGGGCCGAGATGACCGCGGGCGAAGGCGCGCTCCCGGGCGGGCCTCCCGCACCCCCGCGGCGGCCGACCGCGCGCGCGCAGCCTGAGCCTTCGCGGGAGCCGCGGCGCGAGCGCGTCGCGCCGGGCGGCGGCGCTCGCCGCTTCGTCTCCGAGTCCTGGGGCGAGCTGAAGAAGGTCGAGTGGCCGGGACAGAACCAGCTGATCCAGGGCGTCGCCGTCGTCCTGATCGCCTGCCTGATCGTCGGCGTGTTCCTCTACGGCTCCGATCTCGTGTTCAAGCGCCTCGTCGAACAGGTCTTCGTCAAGTAGCCATGTTCCGCTGGTACGTGATCAACACCTACTCCGGCCACGAGAACAAGGTGAAGGCCAACCTCGAGCACCGGATCATGTCCATGAACCAGGCGCCGCGCTTCCGCCGTGTGGTCGTCCCGACCGAGCAGGTGATCGAGACGAAAGAGGGCCAGAAGGTCCAGACCGAGAAGCGCGTGCTGCCGGGCTACGTCCTCGTCAACATGGACATGACCGACGAGGCGTGGACGGTGGTCAAGAACACGCCCGGCGTCACGGGTTTCGTCGGCGCGGGTGCCAAGCCGGTGCCGCTCGGGCAGGCCGAGGTCGACCGCATCCTGCATACGGGTCGCGGCGACGGCGACCGGCCGCGCGCGCAGGTCGAGTTCTCGCTCGGCGAGTCGGTGAAGGTAACTTCGGGGCCGCTCTCGGACTTCGACGGCGAGGTCGTCGACGTCAACGCGGACCAGCAGAAGCTGAAGGTGCTCGTCGACATCTTCGAGCGCCAGGTCCCGGTGGAGCTGACGTTCGACCAGGTGAAGAAGCTGGACTGACATGGCGAAGAAGGTTCTGACACTCATCAAGCTGCAGATCCCAGGCGGCCAGGCGAATCCGGCGCCGCCGGTCGGGCCTGCGCTCGGCCAGCACGGCGTCAACATCATGGAGTTCTGCAAGGCGTTCAACGCGCAGACCCAGCAGGAGAACGGACGTATCACCCCGGTCGAGATCACGGTCTACGAGGACCGCTCATTCACCTTCATCACGAAGACGCCGCCGGCGGCCGTCCTGATCAAGGAGGCGCTACGGATCGAGAAGGGCTCAGGTGAGCCGAACCGGGAGAAGGTGGGCCGGCTCAGCCGCAATCAGATCCGCCAGATCGCGGAGACGAAGATGCCGGACCTGAACGCGCGGGACATCGACCAGGCGATGCGCATCGTCGCCGGCACCGCGCAGTCGATGGGCGTGGAAACGGACGTCCTCGGATGAGCTTGCACGGCAAGCAGTACCGCAACGCGCGCGCGGCGTTCGACCGCGAGACCGAGTACTCGCCGGTCGAGGCAATCCGGAAGCTCAAGGAGATGCAGACGTCGAAGTTCGACGAGACCGTCGAGGTGCATTTCCGTCTCGGCCTCAACGTCCGCCATGCGGACGAGCAGCTCCGCGGCACGCTGATGCTCCCGCACGGCACCGGCAAGGAGGCGAAGGTCGCTGTCTTTGCCGAGGGCGAGAAGGCGAAGGAGGCGCAGGACGCGGGCGCCGACATCGTCGGCTCCGCCGATCTCGCCAAGCGCGTCGAGGAGGGTTTCACCGACTTCGACGTCGCGGTCGCGACGCCGGACCAGATGGGGAACGTCGGCAAGCTGGGCCGCATCCTCGGCCCGCGCGGATTGATGCCGAACCCGAAGACGGGCACCGTGACGATGGACGTTGCCAAGGCGGTGCGCGAGGCGAAGGCCGGGAAGCTCGAGTACCGCACCGACCGCGGCGCGAACGTCCACGTTTCGATCGGCAAGAAGAGCTTCGAAGAGCGCCAGCTGGTGGAGAACTACGCGGCGCTCCTCGACGAGATCGTGCGCGCGAAGCCGGCCGCTGCGAAGGGCCGCTACATCCGGCAGATCACGCTCGCGAGTACGATGGGCCCGGGAATCCACGTCGATCCCGCCAAGACGCGCGGCATCGTCGAAGAGTTCGAGGGAGCTCAAACAGCAGTACCGGCTTAGTCACAAGGTCCGACGCCAAAGACAGGAAGCGGCGCGCCGGCGCAGAGGTCTTCCCGAGGCGGATCGGTGAGAGAGGTTGTCGCCTCCTTCAGCGAGCCCGCCTGTGTGCGGGCTCGAATCGTTCGAGGAGGTGAGTAGGTGAAGAAAGAGGACAAGGAACGCTTGGTCGCCGAGCTGACCGAGCGGCTGCGCACGACCGAGACGCTGCTCGTCGCCGACTACCGCGGGCTGACGATGCCGCAGATCGACGAGCTGCGGACGAAGCTGCTCGAGCACGGCGCGCGCTTCGCGGTGGTGAAGAACACGCTCACGCGCCGCGCGGCCGAGCTTGCGGGCACCGACACGTTGCTCGCCTTGCTCGAGGGCCCGACCGCGATCGCGTTCCTCGAGTCGGGCGGCGATCCGGTCGCCGTCGCGAAAGCGCTGGTCGACGCGGCCCGCGAGACGCGTGTCCTGGAGGTCCGCGGCGGCATGCTCGAGGGCCGGCCGGTCGAGCCGGGCGAGATCGAGTCGCTCGCGAAGCTGCCCCCGCTCGACATCCTGCGAAGTCAGGTGCTCGGAGCGGTGATCGGTCCGCTGACGGCGATCGTCGGGCTGTTCACGGCACCACTGCAGGACCTATACGGCCTGCTCGACGCGCGCATCGAACAGCTGGGCCCAGACACCCCCGAAGCAGTTAGTGGCTCTGAGCCACAAGCTCAAGAGGAAGCGCCGCCGGCCGTGGAAGAAACGCCGGCCGGCGAGGCAAGTGGCTCTGAGCCACAAAGTGAGACGACGCCGGCCGAGACGGCGGCTGAAGAGACAACCACTGAGACGCAAGAGGAGGAGCAGTAGATGGCTGCAAGTGCGGTCGACAAGGTGTTCGACGAGCTCG
>VAXY01000224.1 GCA_005885085.1 Actinomycetota bacterium
GGGGCCCTTTCGCTTTACCGGAGCTTCCCCCGAACCTACGGGCGGGCGAGCGTGATCGGCGGGCTGGTGAACGTCTCCCAGTCGGCCGGGTTGCTCTCGTTGCCGAGGGCCTTCAGCACGCTCAGCTTCAGGATGTAGGTCCCGTCCGGGACAACCTTGCGGTGATCGCCGTTGCCGCCGCCGTTGTCCTGCGAACGCGTGCCGTCCCAGTCGAACTCGAAGAAGCTCGTCGCCGTCGAGTTCCGCGGCAGGTACGCGAGCTGGGTGGCGTAGTTGAACACCGGCTGCACCGGGGAGCCGTCGGCCTTGTAGACCTGGACGTTCAGCTTCCGCACCTGGTGATTCAGGTGGTACAGCAGGATCGGAATGTCGGCCCCCTGCAGCGTGAACGACGCTCCTGCAGAGCCGAGTCGCGAGACGCCTCCGCCGAGGCAGGAATCTGACCCAGCCGCGTTCAACTTGAACACGGCCGGCAGGCCGCAGCTCGCAGCGGTCAGCACCGGCAGCGACTGGTAGTCGCCCATGAAACCGACGTACGGGACCCGCAGGGTCGTGCCGCCGCCGCGAGGCGTGAGCACGATGTACCCGCCGTAAAGGCTCTTGTCGCGCCACGCGCCGGCGGCGATGTTGACGTTGACGTTCGCGCTCGAGCCCGGCGTGACGGTGATGCTCGGCGAGCTGAACGTGGCCGTGTTCGCGCCTACCAGATACGAGAAGTTGAACGGGTAGACGGTTCCGGCCGTGGTCGACGGGCCCGTGCCGATCGTGCTGACCCCGGAGAGGTCATACGTCAAGGGCGTGGAGCCGGCGTTCGTGACCGTCAGCTGCCCCGCTCCGCCGTTCCCTTCGCCGAGCGAGAGCTTCGACGGCGTCACCCAGGCGGGCGTCGTCACGGCGCCGATGACCTGCGCAAGGCCGGCGCCCTGCCGCCAGGTCGGCTCGAGGCCGGCCGCCGGAACGACGTTGAGGCCCTTCGGCAGGGCGGTGTTCATCAGCAGCGTGCGCACCATCCCCGGGGCGATGTTCTTGTTCTTCGCCTGCAGGAGCAGGGCGGCGAGGCCGGCGATGTGCGGTGACGCCATCGACGTGCCGCTGATCGAGTTGTGGCCGCCGAATTGCTGGTGCGGCCAGGTCGAGTAGATCTGCCCGCCCGGCCCGCCGATTTCGGGCTTGAGCGTCAACTCGGCGTCGGTGCCGAAGGAGCTGAAGTCGGAGGTCAGGCCCGCTGTTGCGAGTGGCGACTCGACGACCTGGTCGGTCCAGGTCAGTGTGCGGTCGGTCGCCAGATGGTTGAAGATGAACGCGCCGTCAGCGGCGGTGATCGCGGCGACGGGAATCGTCACCGGCTCGGATCCCGCCGGATTCGGCGCCACCGTCGGGTTGAGCACACCGGCCGTGTTGTTGTACAGGACGACGCCGATCGCGCCCGCGTGCTGCGCGTTGAGGGCTTTGTTGTAGAAGCCGCAGGTGCCGCGGCGAATGAGCACGATCTTCCCCGTCAGCGAGCCGGCGGCGGGAGCGACACAAGCGTCGTTCGCCGTCGTCGGTGTCCCGGTCGCGGCGAGCTCGCCGCTGCCCGAGGTCGGGACGGTGGCGAGGGAGCCTCCCGCGCGGTTGTACGTGTAGAGGTTGCCGCCGACCTGGAACGCAGGCAGCGTCGCCTTCGCGTTGTCGAACGATGCGACGCCGATCACCTTGCGGCCCACCCCGGGCGAGCCGGCCGACCACAGCTGGCCGCCGTTCGCGCCGCTGTTCCCGATCGACGCAACGACGACGACGCCTGCGTCGACGAGATTGTCGGAGGCGACGGCTTCCGGGGACTCGGGCCAGTTGCTGAACGCCGAGCCGATGCTCATGTTGAGGACATCCGCATGGTCTTGGAGCGCCAGCTCCATCGCGTGGATCATCACGTCCGTATCGGTGGACCCGTTGCACCCGAAGACGCGATAGGCGAGCAGGCGCGCACCGGGTGCGACGCCCACGACCTCGCCGGGATGTCCACGACCGTCTGCGGCCGCGATGCCGGCGACGTGCGTGCCGTGACCTGCGTCGGACGCGCCGGCGCCGAGCACCTCGGCGCGGTCGGCGTCGTTGGGATTACACGGAAGAGGATCCGCGTCCGGCTGGGGCACCGGTTGGAAGGCTGGGCCCTGCGTGTCGTTGTACGTGTCGCCGACGAGATCGAAGCCGCCGCGGACCTTGCAGCTCGGCCCAAAACAGCCGCCGAACTCGGGCAGCGTGTAGTCGAGCCCGCTGTCCATGATCGCGATCGTGACGCCGGAGCCGTCGAGACCGAGCTCGGTCTGGGCCTGATCGGCGCCGGTGAGCCCGACGGCGTTCTTCATGTCGACAGCGGCGCCACCCGTCTCGGAGCGCCAGTCCGGCAGCGAGACGGTGTGGACGGGGTAGACCGCCTTGACGCCCGGAATCGACTCGAGCGCCGCAACCTTTGACGGCGCGACCGACACCGAGACGCCGTTCCAGAGCGAGTCGTACGAATACCTCTCGGTGAGCTTGACGCCGTCCGCGGCCGCGTTCGCCTTGAACGCGTCGTGCTCCGCCTTGAGCTTCGCCTGGCTCGTGCCCTTCACTGCGGGTGGGCTGGCGAGCTCGACAAACCAGTTGGTCGCCGTCTCGTTCGCGGATCCGCCCACAGACCCAGGAGCCGCAGCGCCGTCACCTGCCAGTGCGGGCGCAACTGCGAGGCCGGCGACGCACAAAAGCGCGAGCACAAGCCGCAGACTCGTCTTGAACATCCTCTCCCTTTCGACTTCGGTTGCTGTCAGAGCCCGGCCCGAGATCCCGCTCGGATAAACGGATCGTTGGTGATATCCAAGTTAATGTCAAGAGAAATCTATTCGGCTAACGCCACAAACTTGCGGAAAATGCACTAATGCGAGGACCCCCTCAGAAAGTCGGCATGGTGCCCGAATCCCTTCCGACATGCAAGGGTCGATATCAGGGGCCGCGGGGTGGGTTCAGGTCTTGCGTCTTGTCACTTGGCCGGCCTTGCCCGGCGTCGGCCCGCGAGACTGGAAACCGCGGGGCGAGATGTGGCGATTTCGCCACATGGCCCCACATCTGCAGATGGTCTCATGGCTGAGCAGTTCGCCCGATTCCGCGCGCGCGTGTAATACGAGGGGCGAGAAAGGCGACCAAGCGAGATTCTGCAAGGTCCAGGGTACGCTCCGGGGGTGGCGCACTACCTTTTCAACTTCGTGAAGGCGGACGCAGCGAACGGGCCAGCGCTGCGCGAACAGGCCGCTGGGTTCCTGCGGGCCAGGATGTGGGGCGTCGACGCAGACGAGCCGCACCGCAACGCGCTTGGCCCCAGCGACCTCGTGCTCATCTATCTGGGCGCACCCGAGCGG
>VAXY01000225.1 GCA_005885085.1 Actinomycetota bacterium
ACGAGCACGGGATCGTCGTCCGTGCGGCGGGCGAAGGGCGACATCTCGATCGGCCAGTCGTGGACGAACGTCGGCTGCACGAGCTCGGGCTCGACGAAATGCGCATACGCGTGGTCGACGAGCTGCGCCCACGTCCGGTCGTGGCTCGTGTCCACGCCCGCGGCCTGCAGCTTGGCCCGCAACTCGTCCGGGTCCCGTGACCAGACGTTCTTGGCTTCGAGGGCGTCGACAAAGCGGATGCGCTGCCACGGAGGCGCCACGTCGAGATCGCGGCCGCGGAAGGTCACCCTCGTCGTGCCGACTGCCGCCTCGGCGGCGTGCGCGACCAGCGTCTCCGTGCGTTCCATCGTGTCGCGGTAGTCGGCGTACGCCTCGTACCACTCGAGCTGCGTGAACTCGGGCGAGTGTTTGTACGACACGCCCTCGTTGCGAAAGTCCTTGCCGATCTCGTACACCTTTTCGAGCCCGCCGACAATCAGCCGCTTGAGATAGAGCTCGTCGGCGATGCGGAGGTAGCCGTCCTGGTCGAGGTACTTCGAGTGCGTGACGAACGGCTCGGCGAAGGCGCCGCCGTAGCGCGGCTGCAAGACCGGTGTCTCCACCTCGACGAAGCCTTCGCCGTCGAGGTAGGCGCGGATCGCAGTGATCATTCGGCTGCGGACGACGGCGTCGCGCCGCGAGTCCTCGTTCATCAGCAGGTCGAGATAGCGCTTGCGGTAACGGACCTCGGTGTCGGTGATGCCGTGGAACGTGTCCGGCAGCGGCGTGTGGATCTTGCCGAGGAGGATCAACTCGTGGACGGCGATCGACGGCTCGCCGCGTCGCGCCTTCGCCGGAGAGCCGGTCACGCCGACGATGTCCCCGAGGTCGACGTCGACGGGCCCGGTCCGCGCGGTGTCGCAGAGGAGCTGGATGCGGGCGCTGCGGTCGACGAGGTCGAGGAAGACGAGCTTTCCCAGCTCACGGCGTCCGAGCACGCGACCGGCTGCTCGCACGACAGCTGCTGCCTCGCCCCCCGACTCGAGCCGCTCCGTCTCGGCACGCACCGCCGCGAGCGGCACCGTGTCCGGAAAACGCTTCGGCGTCACGCGTAGAGCCTAAGCAGTGCTCGTACAGGACTGTGTCGCCTGTAGAGGTCGAGGCGCCGCAATGCGTATGGATCGTCGCGGTCCTCGTAGAGGCCGTAGGCACGCTCGTAGCCGGCCGCACGCACGAACCGACGGACACGCACGTCATGCTCGCCGTAGGGATACGCGAGCTCGAGACATGGCCGGCCGAGCTCGTGCTCGAGCCGTTGCTTCGACTCGGTCAGCTCGCGACGCAGCTCGTCGTCGCCGAGCCGCGTCAGGTGGTCGTGCGAGACACCATGCGAGCCGAAGAAAACGCCGCGCTCCTGGTGGGCACGCAGCTCGTCCCAGGTCAGTGTCGCGAGCTCGTCGGGATCGTCTCCGGCGAGCTCGGGAATCGTCAGCGGCGCGCCCTCGCTCGCGTAGCCGGTGCAGACGAAGATCTGGATCGGAACGCCGATCCGCTCGAGCGCCGGAAAGACCATCGCGGCACTACGGAATGCGTCGTCGAACGTCGCACGCACGCGCCGCGCGCGCCGAAGCAAGCGCACCTGGCGCAAGAGCAGGTCGGGATGAATGGAAAGCCGGTGCTCCCACGTCGGCGAAACGGCGTGGTAGCAGAGGACCGCCTCCCTCAACCCCAGATCGCCCGGCCGATCAGGATGCCGACGTCCAGCGCGGTCGCAAACAGCAGCCAGCCGGCGGCTCGAACACGCGGCCAGCCTAGCCGCGTTGCGCGTGCGAGGCTAAGCGGCCTTGATCTCGATGATCTTGAACTTGAGCGTGCCGCGCGGCGCCGTGACCTCGACGGTCTCGCCCTTCTTGTGGCCGATGATCGCCTTACCGACGGGCGACTCGTTCGAGAGCTTGTTCTCGGCTGGGTTCGCCTCCGCCGAGCCGACGATGTGGTACTCGATCGTCTCCTTGGCGGCGACGTCCCGCAGCTTCACTTTCGAGCCGACCGAGACGACATCCTTGGCGATGTCTTTCTTGGAGATGACGCGTGCGTCGCGGAGGCGCTCCTCGAGCGTCGCGATCCGGTGCTCGAGCAGCATCTGCTCGTTCTTCGCGTCGTCGTACTCGGCGTTCTCCGCGATGTCGCCGAACTCGCGCGCAATCCGGATCCGCTCCGCCACTTCGCGGCGCTTGGTCGTCGAGAGCAGCTCGATTTCGTGCTTTAGCCTCTCGTAGCCCTCGGGTGTGAGGATGACTTCCTTCACGGTGGTTACACCCCTTCTTACGAAAAAACGCGGCGCTGAGCGCGCCGTCGCGGGCGCGAATAGTAGCTATCCACGCCAGGGCCGTCAACAGGCCCCGCAGCTACCATTTTCCGCTCTATGCAGGTAGATCTTCGCCAATCGTGGTGGATCCGGGAGGTCGAGATCCCGACCCGCCACGTCCTGGCCCCCATGGCCGGGGTCAGCGTCCAGGCCTTCCGCCGCCAGGGCCGCCGGTACGGGGCCGGGCTCGTCTGCTCGGAGATGGTCAGCTGCGCCGGGCTGGAGCACAAGAACGAGCGGACGCTCGGCTACCTGCGCGTCGCTCGGGACGAGCATCCTCTGGCGATCCAGATCTTCGGCTCCGAGCCGCAGGTGATGGCCGAGGCCGCGCGGATGGTCGTTGCGGCCGGCGCCGACATCGTCGACATCAACTTCGGCTGCCCCGTGCGCAAGGTGACGAAGACGGGAGCCGGCGCGACCCTGCTCGAGGATCCGGACCGCGCATGCGCAATCGTCGAGGCTGTCGCCGGCACCGCCGGCGTCCCGGTCTCCGTGAAGATGCGCCGCGGCCTCGAGAACGGCTCGCGCGCGTGCCTCACCGTCGGACCGCGCCTCGTCGAGGCCGGCGCGGCCACGCTCACCTTGCATCCGCGCTCCGCGCGG
>VAXY01000226.1:0-1342 GCA_005885085.1 Actinomycetota bacterium
CGCGCGCGGATTCGGCGACGACTCGGGCCCGCTGCTCGATGAACTGCGTGACGAGGCGGACCGCGTTCTGCAGGACTGCCTACGCGAGGAAATCAGCGAGATCAAGCTCTTGCAAGAGCACCTGCACGACGAGGTGGGCCAATTGGTCTACGACCGAACCCATCGCCGGCCGATGATTCTTCCGGTAGTGGTAGAGGTCTGATGTCAACTATTCGCGCCAGAGAGCCCGGCTGGGCCGACGTGCTGGAAGACCACGCGGCCGAGTGGGCGACCGCGCGCCGGCTCGTGGGCCAGCTCGGCGCCTGCGAGGCGGCGGCGCTCGCCTTCTGCCGTCTGCTCGAGCGGTGGGCGCGCGGCGACGCGTTCCCGTCCACCGCCGGCGGTCGTGAGGCCGCGCTACGACATGCCGCCGACCGCGCCGAGACGGCTCTTGCCGGCCTCGATCATCCGCTCGATCGCTATCTGCTCGAGCTCGAGTCCGACCGGGCAGAGGGCCGGTCGTGGTACGGCGGCCCGGGTGCGGGAGAGTTGCTCGAGTGGTCGCCGATCCTCAAGCGTGCCGGCGTGAGCGCGTGCCCGACTCGTGTCGCCCAGGTGTACCTGGAGCTCGCCGTGCTCGTGCGCGCGCTCCAAGGGCTGGCCGACATGGCTCGGATCGACGCGCCGCCGGACCGCTCCTCGTTGTGGGCCGGCCTGTTCGACCTGCGCGAGAACCTCGAGCGCGCCGCGGAAGATCTGCGCGCGCTAGCCGCTTAACGGAAAGCGCTCGCGCTCCCGCCAGCGCTCGGGCGCGAACTCCTCGAGCAACGTCGCCTCGTCGACGCTGTACTGCCGCGGCAAATGCGCCTCGAGCCGCCGCTCGACGTCGGCCTTGACGCGCGCCGCCTCGACGTCCTCGCCCAACGTCGCGTGTGGGACGACATCTGGATGGATTCCTCCATAGGGCGGCCAGTCCGGGAAGCGCGCGAACAGCGCCTGCATGCAATCCCGTAGCTCCGCATCCGGCTCTGGCACCGCATAGACGACGCGGGGCCACGCCGCGACCTGCGTGAGCGCGAACTCGAGCGGCGGCCGGGACGCGAAGAAGGACCGGACATCCGCGAGCACGGTGTCCGTCAGCTCCTCGCGCGGCGCGAATGGATACAACAGCGTCACGTGGAACGGAATGCCGAGCGCGACCGTCGCCGCCGCGAAGTCGCGCCGCACGGCGTCGAACGGCTGGGCTGCGTCGAGCACGAGGACAAGCGCCGTCTCCACGCCTAGCACCTTACGATCGCGGCGTGGCGGAGACACTGACCGTCGTCGGCTCGATCAACCTCGACCTCGTTGCCAAGGTCGACCG
>VAXY01000226.1:1400-6949 GCA_005885085.1 Actinomycetota bacterium
CAGGCCGTGGCGGCGGCAAGTCTCGGCGCCGACGTGCGAATGGTCGGCTGTGTGGGATCCGATGCGAACGCACGCGACGCGCTGGCCGGCCTGCGCGAGGCCGGCGTGGAGCTGGCGCTCCGCGAGGTGGCAGCACCGACCGGGATCGCAATCATCCTGGTCGCGGCCGACGGAGACAACCAGATCGTCGTCGTCCCGGGCGCGAACGACGAGGTGGTCGGTTTCTCGGCGCCGGGCAACGTCCTCTGCCAGCTCGAGATCCCCGACTCGGCGCTGCGCGAGGCTCGACTGCAGGCGGGCTGGCTGTGCGTCAATGCAGCGCCGGCACGCCCGCTCGTCGTCGACGCCGACCTCGTGGTGGCGAACCGCTACGAAGCGGACCTCGTCGGCGACCAGCCGTTGCTCGCGCTAACGCTTGGCGACGAAGGCGCCGTCTTGCTCGACCATGGCAAAGAGGTAATGCGTGCAACACCGCCGCGTATCGACGCGGTCGACGGCACCGCCGCCGGCGATGCGTTCACGTCGTGCCTCGTCGTCTCCCTCCTCGAGGGACGCGACCGCGAGGAGGCGCTCCGCCGTGCGTGCGCCGCGGGAGCCATTGCCGCGTCGCGCTTCGGGGCGCAGCCTTCCCTCCCGACCGCGGCTGAGGTAGACGCGATACTCCGCGCGTGACCCGCATCCTGCTCGACTGCGACCCAGGGCACGACGATGCGATCGCGCTGCTGCTCGCCCTCGCCTCTCCGGAGGTGGAACTGCTCGGCGTCACGACGGTCGCGGGCAACCAGACCCTCGAGAAGACGACCGCGAATGCGATCCGGGTGCTCGAGTTCGTCGGGCGCGACAAGATTCCGGTGGCGGCCGGCGCCGACCGGCCGCTCGTCCGCGAGCAGGTCGTCGCGTCGAACGTGCATGGCGAGACGGGCCTCGACGGCCCCGACCTGCCCCCGCCGCAGGCCCCGCCGGTCGAGCAGCATGCCGTCGACTTCCTGGCGGCGAAGATCCGCGAGCACGATGGTGCCGTCACGCTCGTACCCACGGGACCGCTGACGAACGTCGCGCTGCTGCTCGCGCTCCATCCCGACGCCCGTCCGGAGCGGATCGTGCTGATGGGCGGGGCGATCGCCGAGGGCAACGTCACGCCGGCGGCGGAGTTCAACATCTGGTGCGACCCGGAGGCGGCCGCGCGCGTATTCGGAAGCGGCATCGACGTGACCATGATCGGCCTCGACGTCACGCACAAGGCGCTCTTCACACCGGCGCACGCTGCACGTCTCGAAGGACGAGTCGGAGGCATGGTGACCGAGCTGTTGCGCTTCTACGGCGAGTTCCATCGCAAGGTGTACGACTTCGACGGCTCGCCGATCCACGACGCCGTCGCGCTCGCGCACGTCGTGCGTCCCGATCTCGTCGAGACGAAGCATCTGAACGCCGAGATCGACGTCGAGTCGGAGCTCTGCCGTGGACGGACCGTGGTCGACGTCTGGCGGCGCAGCGGTCGCGAGCCGAACTCGCACGTCGGCGTCGAGATCGACGCAGACGGTTTTCTCGACCTGCTTGTGGAGCGACTCAATGCGTTGGGCTAGATGGCGCTTCTCTCCGACTGCTGGGGGAACCTCCCGGTTCCCCCGGACCCCTTCCCCTGGTCCGCTATCGCGGACGGGCGCTTGGCGCCTCACGTGAGTCTCGTCTTCGCCGCGATCGCGCCGCACGGAACGCTGCCGGAGGCGCCGGTCGCCGGCGCGGACGCGACGCACGCGGCGCTGGCTGAGCTCGGCCGCCGCTTCGACGCCGCACGACCGGAGGCGACGATCGTGCTGACGCCGCACAACGTGCACGTGCAGGGGCACTTCGCCGTGGTGCTCGCCGGGACGCTCACCGGTTCGCTGGAGGACTTCGACGCACCGGAGGTTCGGCTGTCGTCTCCCGTCGACCTCGAACTGGCGACGCAGGCGATCGTCGCGTTGCACGACGACGGCATCCCGGTCGTGGCCGCGAGCTTCGGAGCGAACGATCCCGCCGCGGCGACGGCGCCGATGGATTGGGGCGTCCTGATCCCGCTCTGGGTGATGGGAGGGCGCGCCGACCCCCCGCCGCCCGTCGTGGTCGTCAGCCCCGCGCGTGACCGTTCGCGCGAGGAGCATGTCCGCGCCGGACGGGCGCTGGCGCGCCTGATCGAGGGATCCCCCCAGGCGCGTCGCGCTGATCGCAAGCGCCGATCACGGCCACGCGCACGACGCCGATGGTCCGTACGGATTCGACCCCGCGGCCGCCGAGTACGACGCCTGCGTGGTCGAGCTCGTCAAGGAGAACCGTCTGGGAGGCCTGCTCGACCTCGACGCGTCCTTCGTGGACGCCGCCAAGGCGGACAGCTGGTGGCAACTCCTGATGCTGCACGGAGCGTTGGGGGACGGCTGGCGCGGGGAGTTTCTGAGTTACGAAGCATCAACCTATTTCGGGATGCTTTGTGCCGCCTATGCACCTAATTAAAGACGTGGGCTATCCGGGCCGAAACCAGCCTGGTAATGCCATTCAGTGGAGAAATGCGGCTGCGGCAACTCATCCTTGCGCTGATCGCGCTGGCCTCGATCTGGGCCGGCGTGGTAGTGGAGCGCAGCCATCCTTCGACGCACCGGCCGGCGGCCCTCACGGCCGGGCCCACACCCGCTGACCGTCCGGCGCCGACGCGGCAGCCGAAGCTGATCCATGTCCCTGGCCTGAAGCGGCCCGCCGCAGCCACGCCGATCGTCGTCAGGCACCGGGTCGAGCCCCATGTCCACGCGCCGGCCGGCGCTCCCAAGGTGACGCACAAGAGCCGACGCGTGCACGTGAAGCCAAAGGTTCACCCGCCGAGCAGCACCGAGGTCGTCGAAGGGGACAACCGCTCCTACGCGGACACGCCGCCGCCGCCGCTCGAACCGCTGCAGATCAGCGACGTCCAGGTCACGGCGCTCACGTCCTCGAGCGCGCAGGTCACCTGGCGCACGAACGTGCCGACGCTCGAGCAGACCGCCTTCGGCCTCGACGCCCCGACAGTCTGGGCCGCGCCCAGCTCTGCGGTCGTGATCGACCATGTGAGCACGATCACCGGTCTCGAGTTCTCGACCACGTACACGGCGTACCTGCACGCCGTCGACGAGTGGAACCGCGCGCAGACCGCGACCGTGACGTTCACGACCGGGCCGATGCTCGATCAGAGCAACGCCCGTACGATCGGCAACGGCATCGTCGTCGACGACCGGCCGTTCTTCGCGACCGCCGTGTGGCAGCAGTGCTCGGACATGTTCGGGAGCAATCTCGAGGACGGCATCAACCTGTTCATGGGCGACGGCTGCAAGGACGACACCGAGCTGCCCGATCGCCTCGGCGGGCGTGCGTACTCGATCGTCGACTCCGAGCATGCGAACGCCGACGGCCGCGGCGTGATCGGCTGGTACTTCCCGGACGAGTGGGATGCGTACCTGCGCAACAACGTCACGCGCGCCGACCTCGCGAAGGACATCCCGGCCGCGCGGCCGGGTCGAATCAGCTTCCTCACGCTGACCAACCACTTCTATTCGCGGGCAGAGCCGCTGCCAGAGGGGAAGGGCATGTACCCGGTCCTGTTCACGATCCCGGACGTGCTCGGCTTCGACCTCTACCCACTGCAGGTCTGGTGCCGGCCGGCGTTCGGCGACGTCTTCGACGCCCAGCAGGAGCTGCACACCGCCTCGGGGGGCAAGCCGACGTTCCAGTGGATCGAGGTCGGACCGATGGAGCAGCCGTGCCACAAGAATCTCTCGCTCGATCCGACACCCGCAACCGTCCGCGCCGAGGCGTGGCTGTCGATCGCCGGCGGCGCGGACGCAATCGGCTACTTCCCCAATCATTGGTCCGATCCGATCGGGGCGGAGATCGCGCGCACCAACCGCGAGATCAAGGCGCTGACCCAGGCGCTCCTTGGTCCGTCCGTCGAAGCCGCCTCCGACAACGGCGCCGTGCGGGTATCTGCGCGAAGCCTCAACGGCGCTCTCTACGTAATCGCCGTCAACACGGGCAGCACCCCGGTGCAGGCGCGGATCTCCGTCAACGGGATCGCCGGCCGCTCGGCGACCGTCCTCGGCGGCAGCGGCCCGGCGGTGGGCGCCGACGACAAGGGCTTCGCCGACACGTTCGGCCCGCTGGACGCGCGTGTCTACGTGATTCCACCCGCCGGCTGGTAGTTCGTCGCGAAGGGCGTGCTGGGGCACAGCCCTCGCACTCCTAGCGGCTTCGCCCCCACGAGCTTCCGGCCCTAGGTGTCGGCCTCAGCCGGCCGTTTCAAGGCCTGACGTAGGACGCCGGCTTCTTACGCCGAACTGGCGCCTATGGCGCGACGGCGGAAGAAGAGGCGCACGCTCAGGCCGCGCGTGCCTGCGCGGATCCGCAAGAAGGGACGCAAAGGCAAGCCGAAGAGCGAGCAGCATCTCGAGCTGACCGGGCTCGGCCTGCTCGCGCTGGGCGTCTTTCTCGCCTCGATCCTCTATCTGGGTTGGAGCGGGGGGATGATCGGCGGCGGGATCGCCGACATCTTCACGGGTGGGATCGGCGCCGCCGCATACGTGGCGCCTGTCGCGTTCGTGATCGTCGGAGCCTTGATGGTCGCGCGCAGCGCGCTCGTCGACGTGCGGCCGTTCCGGACCGGGCTGGCCGTCACCAGCTTCGGCCTGCTGGCGACGCTCGGCTCCGGGCACGGGGGCGCGGTCGGTCGCGGGCTCGAGCGCCTGTTCGGGCTGCTCGTCGGCTCGACGGGCACGACGATCATCGGCGTGCTCGCCCTCATGATCGGGACGCTGTTGCTCTCGGGCGCCTCCGCCGGCGCGCTCGTTCGGCGGTCCGGGCATGCGGTACGCCGTGCCCACAGCCGCGCGCGCCGCGCCGTGCCGAGCGAATCCTCCCTCCGGCCGGCGCCGGTGATCCCGCTGCGGACGGCCGAGCCGCCCGTCGACGCGGTGCACGACTTCCCTGATGTGGTGGGCGAGAACCATCCCCCTCCGCTGCTGATCGAGCCGCCGTCGTCCGAGGATCCCGACCAGCCGTCCCTGTTCGACGCCGGCACCGTCGAGACGCACGAGGAGTACCAGCTGCCGGACCGCGCGATCCTGCGGCGGGCGCCCGCGGCAAACGAGCTCTCGGCAGACGTCGCCGGCCGCACTGCGGCGGCCCTGGTGCAGACCCTCGCCCATTTCGGGGTCGACGCGACGATCGTCGGGCAGATCTCCGGCCCGCGCGTGACGCGCTACGAGCTGCAGCTGGCGCCGGGGACGAAGGTCTCGAAGGTGGCCGCCCTCAAGGACGACCTTTCCTACGCGCTCGCAACGACGGAGATCAGGATCCTCGCGCCGATCCCAGGCAAGCAGGCGGTCGGCGTCGAGCTGCCGAACCTGTCGCCGAACCTCGTCACGCTGGGCGACATCTTCGACGACCTCCCGGCGACGGCGAGCCCGCTCGCCGTGTGGCTCGGGAAAGACATCTCGGGCACGGCCGTGTGGACGGACCTCGCGCGCATGCCTCACTTGCTGATCGCCGGCACG
>VAXY01000226.1:6987-7960 GCA_005885085.1 Actinomycetota bacterium
CCGAAGCGCATCGAGCTCGGGTTCTACGAGTCGATCCCGCATCTGCTGACACCGGTCGTCTCGAGCCCCAAGCAGGCGGCCGTTGCCCTCACGAACGTCGTCGCAGAGATGGAGCGCCGTTACGAGAAGCTGTCCGCGGTGCGCGCGCGCAATCTCGCCGAGGCCAACCGGACGCTGCGGCAGCGCGGCGAGCAGTCGCTGCCGTACCTGCTCGTGGTGATCGACGAGCTCGCCGACCTGATGATGATCTCGCCGCAAGATGTCGAAGACGCCGTGATTCGACTCGCCCAGAAGTCCCGCGCGGTCGGGATCCACCTCGTCCTCGCCACGCAGCGGCCCTCAGTCGATGTGATCACCGGGATGATCAAGGCCAACGTCCCGTCGCGGATCGCATTCGCCGTGTCCTCCCAGACGGACTCGCGCGTGATCCTCGACCAGGCCGGAGCGGCGACATGCTGTTCAAGCCGCTCGGCACCTCGCGGCTGCAGCGCGTCCAGGGCGCGTACGTGTCCGAGGAGGAGATCGCGCTGATCGTCGACCAGTGCCGCCACCAGCGCGAGCAGGAGCTCGACGAGTCGCTGCTCGAGCTGCCGGAGGTGTTCGCCGAGGACGTGGACGGAGACGACGGCGAGTTCGATCCGGACGAGGATGCGCTGCTCGAGAAGGCGATCGAGGTCGTGGTCCAGACCCAGACGGCATCGGTGTCGCTGCTGCAGCGCCGGCTGCGGGTGGGCTACACGCGCGCGGGCCGGCTGATCGACATGCTGGAGCGGCGCGGGATCATCTCCGGCTACGAAGGCTCCAAGCCGCGGCGGGTGCTCATGCCGGAGTCCGAACAGATCGTGTCCTGATCCAACTCGTCAGGTGTCAGACCGTGGGAGGGGTCCGTTCCGCCAAACCTCCTGCAACTCCCTAGGAACGTGCCAGGCAGAGGACGTGTCTCCAGACAGGTCTGCGGCCACGTCCCGGGACA
>VAXY01000226.1:7981-10391 GCA_005885085.1 Actinomycetota bacterium
GGTGCGCCGGGGTCAGCGCCGGGCGAGCCGTAACCCCTGCAGACCCCAGATGACGAACGCGCCGGTGCGCTGCGGCTCCTCGGCGAGCTCGAACTCCGGCCAGTGACGCCGCAGAGCGGCGATGCTCGCCTCCAGCTCGACGCGCGCGAGGGGCGCGCCGATGCACACGTGGATGCCGCCGCCGAAGCCGATGTGCTGCGCGGCATTCTCGCGTCCGACGTCGAACGTGTCGGGTCGCTCGAAGACGCGGGGATCGCGGTTCGCGGCGCCGAAGAGCATCGCAATCTTCGCACCGCGCGGAATCGCGACGTCCGCAACGGAGAAACCGTCCGTCAGCACCCAACGCTCGAACAGTTGGAGCGGCGGGTCGAACCGGATCATCTCCTCGCCCGCGGCGGCCGCGGCCACGTCCCCGGCGACGACGCGGCGCCATTGTTCCTCGTGACGCGCAGACGCGAGCATCCCGTTGCCGAGCGTGTTGACGCTCGCCTCGTGGCCGGCGTTCAGCAACACGATCACGGTGCTCACGATCTCGTCGTCCGAGAGCCGTGCGCCGCCGACGCGGGCGCCCACGAGCGCACTCACCATGTCGTCACGCGGATGAGCGCGCCGGTCTGCGATCAGCGCGCGGACGTAGTCCTGGAATTCCCCCGCCGCGTGGTTCGCCGCCTCGGCCGCCTCGTCGGGAACGTCGAACTCATACATCTTAACCATTCGGTGCGACCACTCCAGCAGGTCGCGGTGCCGGTCGAGCGGGACACCGAGCATGCGGCAGATGACGGCGATCGAGTACGGCTGCGCATAATCGTAGAGGAGCTCCATCTCGCCGGCCTCAGCCAGAGGCTCGAGCAGCTCGCGCGCCAGCTCGCGCGCTGGCTCGCGCAGCGCGTCGACACTGCGAGGCGTGAACGCGGCTGCGACGAGCCTGCGGATGCGGGTGTGATCCGGCGGCTCGAGCCAGAGCAGGCTCCAGCGCTCGGTCCCCCAGAACGCCTGCCACCGGGGATCGAGCGGCGGCACGCCGATCTCCTCGGGCATGATCACGTGCCGGAAGTTGCGACCGAGGCGCTTGTCCCGCAGGCAGCTGCGGACGTCCTCGTGGCGCGTCACGAACCACCGTTCCCGCTGCTCGTCATAGAACGCCGGAGCGAACTCCCGCAGCCGGTTCAGCGCCGGATAGGGGTCGGCGAGGAAGCCTGGATCGGAGGGATCGAAAGCCGGCGCCTCCCGCAGAGCCATGGCCTAACCATAGGGCGCGGACCGTCGTCTTAGGTGAAGGCGGAGGCGGCAGGCAGTAGCATCGCCTCTGGTTCATGAGATGGGTCTCGAGGAGGAGGGAGAATCTTTTGAGTAAGCAGCGACTGCTGCCGTTCGCGCTCGCAGTCCTGGTGGCCGTGGTGCTCACGACCGTCGGGTTTGTAGCGAGCGGCACTGCGGCACCCCAGGCCACGTTCAAGGCGGGCCTGGTCAGCGACGTCGGCCGTTCAACGACAAGGGCTTCAACCAGAACCAGCTGACGGGGCTGAAGCATGCGGCGAAAGTGCTGAAGGTCCAGTACCGCGCGGTCGAGTCCCGCTCGGCGGGTGACTACCTGCCGAACATGGCCTCGCTGGCGCGGAGCGGCTTCAACATCGTCATCTCTGCAGGCTTCCTGCTCGCGGACGCGACGAAGGCCGTCGCCGGGCAGTTCCCGAGCACGAAGTTCGCGATCACGGACTACGACGTGAAGGGCGCGCCGTTCAACGGCCAGGTCCCGAACGTCGAAGGTCTGACGTACGCGACCCAGCAGAACAGCTACCTGGTCGGCTGCCTCGCCGCGCACGTCGCGGCGCGGCAGGGCAAGAAGAACATCAGCGTCGTCGGCGGCGTCAAGATCCCGCCGGTCGACACGTTCCTGGCGGGCTACAAGGCGGGAGCGGAAAAGTGCGTTCCGGGCACGACCGTGCAGATCGGCTACTCGCAGGACTTCATCGACCAGGCGAAGTGCAAGAGCGTCGCACAGAACCAGCTCGACGCGGGCTCGCAGGTCGTGTTCAACGTGGCGGGGCCCTGCGGCCTGGGCGCGTTGGACGCTGCGAAGGAGGCAGGCAAGTGGGGCGTCGGCGTGGACGTCGACCAGTCGTTCCTCGGCACCTACATCCTCACCAGCGCAGTGAAGAGGGTGGACGTCGGCATCTTCCTCGCCGTCAAGGGCGCCAAGACGGGGAAGGGCTTCAAGGGTGGAAGCAACCTTGTCTTTAACCTGAAGAACAAGGGCGTCTCGCTCGGCAAGTTCAGCCCGAAGGCTCATCTGAAGAGGGCCTGGCTGACGCAGATCGCGCAGCTGAAGGCACAGATCATCTCCGGCAAGCTCAAGCCTCCGACGTCGGTCTCGCCAGGCGCGTAACACTTGTCGCGACAGTTCGGCAGA
>VAXY01000227.1:0-1116 GCA_005885085.1 Actinomycetota bacterium
CGATGACGGCGCCGAAGATGACGTTCGCGTTCTGGTCGGCCGCGCCCGTAACCACCTCTGCCGCCTCGTTCACCTCGAAGAGGCCGATGTCGGAGCCGCCGGTGACGTTGAGCAGGATCCCGGTGGCGCCCTCGATCGAGGCTTCGAGCAGCGGCGACGAGACCGCCGAGCGTGCGGCCTCCGCGGCGCGGTTCTCCCCGGCGGCGCGCCCGATCCCCATCAGGGCAGAGCCGGCGTCGCGCATGATCGTCCGCACATCGGCGAAGTCGAGGTTGACGAGGCCGGGCTCGGTGATCAGGTCGGTGATGCCCTGCACGCCCTGGCGGAGGATGTCGTCCGCCATGCGAAAGGCTTCGACGACGGACGTCTGACGTTCGACGACCTGCAACAGCCGGTCGTTCTCGATCACGATCAGCGTGTCGACGCGGTCGCGCAGCTGGTCGATCCCGTGCTCGGCTTGATCGGCGCGCTTCCGTCCTTCGAAGGCGAACGGCCGCGTGACGACGCCGACGGTGAGCGCGCCAAGCTCCTGGCCCAGTTCTGCGACGATCGGCGCTCCCCCCGTGCCGGTGCCGCCGCCTTCGCCGGCAGTGATGAAGATCATGTCGGCGCCCTTCAGGGCTTCCTTCAGCTCGTCGCGGCTCTCCTGTGCGGCGGCGAGGCCGATCTCCGGATCCGCCCCGGCGCCGAGACCGCGCGTCGTCTGCGCGCCGACCTGGATCTTGACGTCGGCGTCTGCCATCAGGAGCGCCTGCGCATCGGTGTTGACGGCGATGAACTCGACCCCTGAGAGGCCGACGTCCACCATACGGTTGACCGCGTTCGTGCCGCCGCCGCCGACGCCTGCGACCTTGAGGACTGCGAGATAGTTACCTGTCTGGCTCATTGCGTCGAAGACCGTCCGACCTCAAGCTTGACTGGAGCGTTGGGGCTGCCGGGCGGTCCGTCGTCCGAGGGTACGTCCCCGCAACCCGGCTGTCAACGGCAACAACCCTCAACCTCAACTTGCGGGTTGAGGGTTGCGTCCCGCGACAGGCCGCTCCGGCACGGCGATGTCGAGGTAGTCGGGACCGCCTCGGGAGGGCAAGGCCAGGGTCGGGAGGATGACGTGGGCGA
>VAXY01000227.1:1122-4526 GCA_005885085.1 Actinomycetota bacterium
ACGGGCGCCCCGAGCCGGATCTCGAGCCCTCCTCGCAAGCCGAGCGTGATCTGGCCGTCGAGCGCGCGCACGAACGTGATCCGGTCGGGGAAGCCGCTGCCGACGAACGCGGCCAGCGACCTTGCCGCGAGCGCACCCGGCTCGTCCCCGAGCAGCGCACCGACGTCGATCTCCGTGCCGGTGGGGAGCCAGATCCGCGGCAGCGTCCGGTGCGTGCCGAGCCCGACCGGCGCGATCACGCGCCCTCGCGCAGAGACGAGCCACGACTCCGCCCCGCGCCGCAGCACCGCGACCGGAACCTCCGGCACGACACGGATCCGAAGCGTGTGCGGAAACGCGCGGTCGACAACCGAACGTCGCACCGCCGGCAGTCCGTCGACGTGCTGCGCGACGACCCCCGCATCGACCGTCACGAGACTCCGGCCGTCATAGCGCCTGAGCTCTTGCCGGACCTGCGCCGCCAGCGCCGGGGTCGCGCCCTCGACCTGCATCGTCTCGACCGCGAACATCCCGCTCTCCCGTGCGAGCGCATAGAGCCCCACGCCCACCAGCGCCACCGCCGCGCCGATGGCCAGCGAGCGCCCCGACGGCGCGAAGCGGAACAGATCGAGCCCCCGCTTGCGCGGCAGCGCCAGGACCTTCTCGCCCACGCTCGGGACTTCGCCGTGCGCCGGAAGCGTCCTACTTGGCCAGCGGCGGCAACTCGAGCTCGCCGAGGAAGACGACTTCGTGCTCGAGCTCGACGCCGTACTGCTCCCAGGCGCGGCGGCGCGCCTCCGTCATCAGCGCGATCGCATCTTCCGACCGCGCCCCGTCGGCGTTTTCGATGAAGTTCGCATGGCGCGGCGAGATCTGCGCCCCGCCGAGGCGGTGGCCCTTCAGACCGCAGGCCTCGAGCAGGCGTCCGGCCGTCAGCTCGTGCTCTGGATTCTTGAAGACGCTGCCGTATGTGCGCTTGTTCGTCGGTTGCGCCGCTTTGCGCTGTGCTTGGAGGGCCGCCACGATCGACTTGATCTCAGCGGACGGTCGCGGCGTCAGCCGGAACTCGGCCTCGGCTACCACCTGGCCCTGCCGCAGGCCGGAGCGCCGGTAGCTCAGACCGAGCTCGGCGGGCGTGCGCCACCCGGCCCCGTCCGCGCTCACGACCAGGGCACGCTCGAGGATCGCGGCCCAGTCGCTTCCGTACGCGCCTGCATTCATCCGGACGCCGCCACCGGCCGTGCCGGGTATCGCGCACGCAAACTCGAAGCCGCCGAGGCCGGCGGCGCGGGCGCGATGCAGCGCGACCGCGTTCGGCGCTCCGCCTCCGGCGACGAGCAGCTCGCCGCGAATCTCAGCCTGCGCCAGGGCGCCGGCGAGCTTGAGCACGAGGCCTCCGAAGCCCGTGTCGGCGATGAGCAGGTTCGAGCCCAGCCCGATCGTCGCCACTGCCAGGTCCCTTTCCCGCGCGAAGCGGAGCGTCTCCTGGAGCTCGGGCACGGTCTCGGGCCGCGCGAGCGCGCGTGCCGGCCCGCCCGTCCCGATCGTCGTGAAGCGTGCGAGCTCGAAGTTCTCCTCGATCCTCATCCGAGCAGCTCCAGCAGCAGCGCTCCCGCGCGGTCGACGTCGCCCGCGCCGACCGTGAGGATGCGGTCGCCGGCGCGTGCGTGCTGCGCGAGGAAGCGCGCCCCGTCCGCGAGCGCCGGCGTCCAGGCCAGCGGCATGCCGGGCCGTCGCTCCGCGAGCGCGTCCACGATCAGCTTCCCGCTGACGCCCGCGACGGGCTGCTCGCGGGCGGCGTAGATCTCAGCGACGGCGACTGCATCTGCCGCGGCCAGCGCGGCCGCCAGCTCACGCGCAAGGTGTCGTGTGCGCGAGTAGAGGTGCGGTTGGAACAGGACGAGGAGCCTTCCGCCGTCACGTGCGGCCTGCAGCGTCGCGCCGATCTCGGCCGGATGGTGCGCATAATCGTCATAGAGCTCGACGCCGCCCGCCTCGCCCCGGCGCTCGAGGCGCCGCCCTGCGCCGGTGAACTCTGCGAGGACCGGCTCGGCCTGTTCAGGCGACACGCCCGTGTACGCGAGCGCGGCCAGCGCGGACGCCGCGTTGCGGCGGTTGTGCTCGCCGGAAAGCGCTAGCCGGCCGTGATACGGCGGGAGCTCGTCCCCGCGCACCACGTCCGGCACGTCTGCGAGCCAGTTCTCGAAGAGCGCCTCGACCTCGGCCCGCGACCCGAACGTCGTGTGGTGGTCGAGGTCGACGTTCGTCACGACGGCAATGCGGGGCCGGAGCGCGGCGATCGTGCGATCGGACTCGTCTCCCTCGACGACCAGCCAGCCTTCCCCGGTGCCGGCGTTGCTCCCGAGCTGGGGGATGTCGCCGCCGATCAGCCAGGCCGGATCGCGGCCGAGTCGGGCGAGGCAGAACGCGATCATCCCGGCCGTGGTCGTCTTGCCGTGGGCCCCGGCTACGACGAGCGTCTCGCGCAACGAGACGAGCTCCGCCAGCAGCTCGGCTCTGCTCTTTCCGGCTACGAGGCCGGTGAACGCGCTCGACACGTATGCCTCCCAGCCTTCGGGGGCCGGCGGCGGATCCTCGGAGATGTCCACGTCGATGTCCTGCAGGCGCTCGAGGTACGGCGTGCGTGCGCGGTCCCAGCCGCGGACCTCCGCTCCCCACGCCCGCGCGAGCAGCGCGTATCCGCTCATGCCGGCGCCGCCGATGCCGGCCAGCCACCAGCGCCGCCCCTCAAGCGGCGAGGCCAATGAGCTCCTCGGCGATCTCGTCGGCGGCGTGCGGACGCGCAAGGCGGAGCATCGCGCGAGACATGTCCCCGAGCCGGCGCGGATCGTCGAGCAGCGACCGGGCGACCTCCGGCGCGCGTCCCGCTTCCTGCTCGGGCACGACGACGGCGGCCCCGGCCTGCTCGAAATAGCGCGCGTTTTTCGTCTGATGGTCGCCCGTCGCGAACGAACCGGGGACGAGCACGGCGGGCTTGCCTGCCGCGGCGAGCTCCCATACCGAGCCGCCCGCACGCGCGAGCACGAGATCGCTCGCACCCAGGGCGGCGCCGAAGTCCTCCGTAAACGCGAAGAGGCGGTAATCCGGCCGCGTGACCCGTGGCCGCAGCGTGTCGTAGTCGCGCGTGCCGCAGAGATGTAGCACCGCCGGCCCCGCTGGGCCGAACGCGTCGAGCGCGAGCTCGTTCAGCAGGCGCGCGCCCAGCGAACCGCCGAAGACGAGCAGCACAGGCCCGACCTCGGGCAGACCGAAGATGCGCCGGCCTTCGGGCTGAGCCACCGCCCGCGAGCGCGTGGGGATCGGTCGACCCGTCACGAGGTACTTCGGCCCGTCACGACCGGCGATCGGAAACGAGAGGAAGACGCGCCGCGCGAACGGCGTGGCGAGGCGGTTGGCAAGACCTA
>VAXY01000227.1:4687-5087 GCA_005885085.1 Actinomycetota bacterium
GAAGGGCGGCGCGGCAGCCCGGAGATGCGAAACGTGTCGAGCTCGTAGCCCGCTTCAGGGACGAGCCGCGCCTCGATGCGATCCGGCGACCCGGCGAACGTCACCTGCACGCCTCGGCGCTGCAGCGCGTCCGCGACCGCGAGCGACGGCACGACGTGACCCGCCGTCCCGCCGGCCGCGATCAGGCACTGCAGCTGCCGTCCGTGTTCCACTGCCGGCGATGTTAAGGAGGACCCCGACGGCGAGGAGCGTCACCACGAGGCTGGAGCCGCCGTAGGAGATGAACGGCAGCGGGATTCCGGTCAACGGGGCGAGCCCGAGCACGGCGGCCAGGTTGATCGCGGCCTGTCCGCTGACGAGCGCGACGACGCCGACCGCCAGGCGCTTCCCGAACGGGTCC
>VAXY01000021.1 GCA_005885085.1 Actinomycetota bacterium
CGCGCGTCTCCCAAAACAGGGCCAGCGCGACCGTCGTATTCCGGGCAGCGGAAAAGTCGCGCTCATCGATGAGGAACGTAAGCGCAAGGCGAAGATTGTCTTGCTCGGCAGCAAGCCGATCGATCCACGTTTGCTGCTCGGGCCCTCGCAACTGCGGCGCGGCCTTCGTCGCGAGGCCAGCGAAATAGTCAGCATGCCGTCGGCAGAGCCGCGCGGTCTCGCCACTCGCGTCAAGACGCTCACGCGCGTACTCGTGGATCGTCTCCAGCATCACGTACCGAGGCTCCGGCCCGTTGAGTTGCTGTTGGAGCAGGCTCTTGTCGACCAGCGACGTTATGCCGTCGAGGACGTCCGACTCTCCCGTTGATCCACAGATCGCCTCGACGGCATCGATCGTCCTGCCGCCCGCGAAAACGGCGAGGCGGGCGAAAAGTATTCGATCCGCGGTCTCGAGAAGTTCGTAACTCCAGTCGAGCGTGCTCCGCAACGTCTGCTGTCGCTTTTCCCGGTCGCGCGAGCCGCCGGTGAGGATCTGCAGGCGCTGCTCCAAACGCGGGAGCAGGGCTTCCGGCGGTATCACCTTGATCCGGGCCGCTGCGAGCTCGATCGCCAACGGAAGCCCATCAAGGCGGGCGCAGATCTCGGCAATGACAGCTCGGCTCTCAGTAGTGACTCGGAAATCTCGTCGGACCGCTCGAGCGCGTTCCAGAAACAGTGTTACCGCCTCATTCGCCTCGGACTCGTCCGGGGCATCCGCGGTCGCACCCAGTGCCAGCGGCGGCACCGAGTACTCGTGCTCACCCGAAACGTGCAATGAGGCTCTGCTCGTTACGAGCACCCGGAGACGCGAGGCAGAAGCGAGAAGTTCGCAAACCATCGGCGCGGCGGTCAGCAGATGCTCGAAATTGTCTAGGACGAGGAGCACCTGCTTCTCGGCTAGGTATCCCCTCAGCGTCGCTTCGAGGGGCTCCCCGGGGACCTCGCGGAGGCCCAGCGTCTGCGCCACTGTCGTTGGCACCAGCTCGGCCGTCGCTATTGCTGCAAGCTCGACGAAGAAGACTCCGTCCTCGAACTCGTCGATCAGATTGGCCGCCGCATGAAGTGCCAACCGCGTCTTGCCCGTACCACCCGGCCCCGTGAGCGTTACGAGCCGAACAGCTTCCGCGCCCAGGAGCGCGGTCAACTCCGCCAGTTCATGCCGGCGGCCGATCAGCGGGGTCGCCTGAACCGGCAGGTTCGTCGGCCGGTTCCCGAGCGTCTCTAGCGGCGGAAATTCAGACGTTAGCCCCTCGACCAGCAATTGATAAAGCCTCGTCGGCGCGGAGAGGTCCTTCATCCGGTGCTCGCCCAATTCGCGAACCGGGAAGGCGTCGCCCACGAGGTCGTGCGTCGTCCGCGAGAGCAAGACCTGCCCCCCGTGCCCGGCGGCCATGATCCGCGCCGCTCGATGCACATCCAAGCCCACGTAATTCGGCGGCACGGCAAGCGGCTCTCCGGTATGGATCCCGATTCGGACTCTCAATTCCTGACCGTTCGGCCAGTCCGCGTCGACGAGCCGCTGCTGAGCCGTAACGGCGGCAGCAACGGCATCTTCCGCGCGCGAAAACGCGACGAAGAAAGCGTCGCCCTCGCAGTCGACTTCATAACCGCCGTGCCGTTTGAACGTGTCGCGCAGAAGACGTCGATGCAAGTCCAGAGCTTCCGCGTATCCCTGCGAGCCGAGCTGCCGCAGGGCCCGTGTGGAGCCCTCGACATCGCTGAACAGCATGGTGACGGTGCCGGTCGGTTGGCCGATCATGCCCGTCACTATCGCGCGGATCTGGCGCGACGGGAAGAGGGACCACTACGGGCCAGCTGGACGCAATGGGCGCGAATCCCGCCGTCGAGCGTACATCAGCTCCAGACGACTCCCCGGTCGAACGTGACGATGAGCTTCGCGATCTTGACGTCGCGAGGAGTGATCAGCAACTCGCCCGCGGCCACGTCGGATTCGTTCAGCCAGGCGTAACGTGCTTCGATGCGCCCGGCCCGCTCGCGTTCCTCGAGCACGCGGAGCTGATCGTCGGGAGGTTGCTCCCGGTAGGCGGCTTCTATCGCCGCCTTGCCTACGAACGGTCCGACGGGAATGCCGCGGAACTCCATCTCGCCGTCGTCGCGAAAGGTTTCGAGCATGGGCGCCCAGTCGCCGCTGCGCACCCCGGCGTTGAAGCGCTCGACGTGATCGTGCAGAAGCTCGTTCATCCGCTCGATCCTCGTGGAATCGCGCGGGACAGGTCAAGCGTGTGGTACGAAAACGCACGTGCGCCGGTGTCCTGTCGTCGTGCTCATGGTTGGCGTCACGCTCGCGCTGCCAACCGCCGTCGGCGCGAACGACGTCACCATCCCGGACGGGCTCTGCGCCGCCGTCTCGGGCACGCAATACGTCGTCTGCAACGAACAGCAGACATACGTCGGCGGCCTGAGGGGGTGGTTCGGAAACTTCGCCTCGGACACGCTCTTCATCACGCTCAACGGGAGCTCCACCGCGGTCGGAACGTTTCCGAGCGGGCAGGACGCAGCGAACATCGTGTTCCAATCCGAGGAGCCCGGCCCGGCTCCGGCGGTCCAATGGGGACTGACGAGACCGAAGGTCGACATCGCGACAACCGGCGCGCCCGGCAGCGATCGCGTCGTCCAGGAGCTCAGCGACACCTATCAGCTGGTGATCCCGCTTCACCATCCGGGTGCAGGGACGTTCGGGATCCAAGGGCTCGTCTTTCGCAACGGTGCGGTTGCACCGGGCAGCGTCACGACCAGGTTGTTCGACACGGACGCAGATGCGTACGTGACCACACCACAGCAAACGGTCGGCACCAAGCTCTTCGAACAGGCCCAGAGAGCGTTGCCGCCGCGCGCCCTCGTCCTCCAGATCGAGAAGCTGGCGCGTCAGGTCGCCATTCGCGCGACGACGCTCAGGAAGGAGATCGGGCCACGCAGGCTCACCCAGCTCGGGAGCGATCTGGCCGCCGTCAGCGCCCTCGCACGGCGCATCGACGCGACGGTCCTGGGCGATGAATACGTTTCAGTGAGGAATCAGGAGCCGGCGCTGAGGAGAGCGCGGACGAGGTACGGCAGGCAGCGGTCCCACCTGAGGAAGCTGGTCTCGGCGCCGAGCCCGATGCTCAGCAGTGACCGGGAGCTTTTCGCCGGCACGAAGAGGCTGGACGGCCTCATCCTCCGGCTGTCTCGGTAGGGAGCTCCCGCCGCTGGCGCGGGAACCGCAGGGTCCCCGTCCCGAGCGCGACGCCGACCAGGATCAGCGCGAGGCCGCCGAGCGCCGAGACCGTCACCGGCTCGCTCAAGAAGACGGCGCCGTAGAAGAGCGCCAGCGCCGGCACGAGGTATGTCACGAGCGCCGCGTACGGCGCGCCTGAGCCCGCGATCAACGTGAAGTAGAGGAGGTAGGCGACCGACAAGCCGGCGCCCCCGAGCGCGACGATCGAACCGATCGCCTTCCAGCTGGGCATGTCCTGGGGGAGCTGGCCCAAGCCGAGCGGCAGCATCGCGAGCGTCGCGAACGCAAGCGAGCCCAGCGACGTGACGAGGACCGGCGCCTCTCGGAGCCGCGCGCCCGCGTACACGGACGATCCTGCGTACAGCAGTGCCGTCAGCAGCACTGCGAGCGCCGACAGGACGTCGCCACGCGGCTGCGCGCCGACGAGCAGCAGCACGCCGAGAAAACCGACGACCACGCCGGCGAGACGCAGACCCGTGACGCGGTCGTTGCGACTGAAGCCGTACACCAACACTGCCGTGAACAACGGCATCGACGCCTGCAGGACGCCGGCGAGGCCCGAGTCCAGCCGCTTCTCGCTCCACGCGAGCAGCCAGAACGGCAGGGCGGCATTGAAGATCCCGAGCAGCAGCAGGGGCCACGCGAATCGGCGCAGTGCGGCAAGCGTCCGCCTCCAGCCGAGCAGGAAGGGCGCGGCGGGTACCAGCGCCAGTGTCCCGACGAACACGCGCCCGAAGACGACTTCGGCAGGCGTGACCTCCCGTACCGCCACCTTGATGAACATGAAGGACGACCCCCAGATCGCCGCCAGGGCCAGGAGCATCGGCAGAGGACGGCGGCTCACAGGAACTGAAACGTAGCCGGAGCCTGTCTGGCTTCCCGGCTACACTCGGGCCCTTGACGCAGGTCGCGCCGGAACAGCCGCTCCACCGCACCCTGGGGCTGACCGACGAGGAGCTCGACCGGATCCGGGAGCTGCTCGCGCGCGACCCGAACCACTTCGAGCTCGCCGTCTTTTCGCTGCTCTGGTCGGAACACTGCGGCTACAAGCACTCGGCCCTCCTACTCAAACGCCTCCCTTCCCAGGGGAAACGCGTCCTGCAGGGCCCCGGTGAGAATGCCGGTGTGATCGACCTCGGCGAGGGGGAGGCCGTGGCGTTCAAGGTCGAGTCGCACAACCACCCGTCGGCCGTGGAGCCGTTCCAGGGCGCCGCGACCGGAGTCGGCGGGATCCTGCGCGACATCGTCGCGATGGGCGCGCGGCCGATCGCGATCCTCGACGGCCTGCGCTTCGCCGAGCCGGATCACCACTTCCGCCGCGCGGTGGCCGGCATCGGGCACTACGGGAACGCAGTCGGTGTCGCAACGGTCGGCGGCGAGGCTGTGTTCGACGAGGCGTACCGCGACAACTGCCTCGTCAACGCAATGTGCGTCGGCCTCCTCCCCGCCGATCGGGTGACACGCGCGCGCGCGACCGCGGTCGGCGCGCACGTCGTCCTCTTCGGTGCGACGACCGGCCGCGATGGCATCGGCGGCGCTTCCGTGCTCGCGAGCGCGGAGCTGGGCGAGGACGACGCCGACAAGCGCCCGTCCGTCCAGATCGGCGATCCCTTCACCGGCAAGAAGCTGATCGAGGCGTCGCTCGAGCTCGTCGCCGGCGGTCTGGCCGAGTCGCTGCAGGACTGCGGCGCGGCAGGGCTCGCCTCGGCGCTCGCGGAGATGGCACGCGACGGAGCCGGGATCGATGTCCACCTCGAGCGCGTGCCGCTGCGCGAGAGCGACATGGAACCGTGGGAGATCATGATCTCCGAGTCCCAGGAGCGTATGGTCGCGGTCGTGCGGCCGCAGATGCTCGCCGCGGTTCGCCGCGTCTGCGCGCAATGGGAGCTCCCGTGCACGGCGATCGGTGACGTCACGGAGACCGGCGCGCTACGCGTGTTCTCCGACGGTGACCTCGTCGGCGAGATACCCGCCCGCTTCCTGACGGACGAGTGCCCGCGCTACGTGGTTGACCGGGAGCCGCACGAGCTTGCGCAGGTCGAGCCCTCGTCGCACAACCACGCGCCGAAAGCGTGGATCTACGAGCAGTACGACCAGCTCGTCGGCTCGCGGACCGTGCGGCGGCCCGGCCTCGACGGAGCCGTGCTGCGCCTGCGGCCCTCGTTGCGCGGGCTGGCGGTCTCGCTGCAGGGCCCGCCGCCCGGCGAGCGCGACCCCTTCCGCGCCGGCGTGCTTGCGGTGCTGGGCGCGGCGCGAAACGTCGCCTGCGCGGGCGGCGAGCCGCTTGCACTCACCGACTGCCTCAACTTCGGCAGCCCGGAGAAGGCGGAGATCGCCTGGGAGCTGGAGCGCGCGATCGAAGGGCTGGCCGCCGCGGCCGAGGCCCTGGGCATCCCGGTCGTCTCCGGCAACGTCTCGCTCTACAACGACACCGACGGACGGTCGATCCCGCCGACGCCGGTCGTCGGCTGTGTCGGGCTCGTCGCCGATGTGCGGCTCGTGCCGGGAAGATGGCAGGCCGGCGACGTCATTCTCGTGGCGACCGCGCCGGGAACGCTCGATCTGGCGGCTGAGGCGGCGCTCGTCCGCTATGTCTGGAAGGCTGCCCCGGTGCTGACGCTGGCACACGACGTCTCCGGCGGCGGCCTCGAGCGGGCCCTGCGCGAAGCCGAGGAGCACAGCGGTCTCGGGGCCCGCGTCGAGCTGCCCGAGTCCGGTCCCGGCGGGCAAGTCCTGCTCGCCTGCGCGCCGGACGACGTCGAGCGCCTCGGCAGCAAGGGCCTGCAACCCATTGGAACCGCCGGCTGATGTGCGGCCTCTTCGGTGTGCGCTCGCCCGGCCGCGACGTCGCCCGGCTCACCTACTTCGGGCTGTTCGCGCTGCAACACCGCGGCCAGGAGTCCGCGGGCATCGCCGTCTCCGACGACGGGCGGCTGACGACGCTGCGCGACATGGGGCTCGTGACGCAGGTCTTCGACGAGCAAAAGCTCCGCGGCCTGCGCGGCGACCTCGCCATCGGCCACACGCGTTACTCGACGACCGGCTCGTCGCAATGGTGGAACGCGCAGCCGCTCGTCCAGCACGGCAGCGCACGCACGATCGCCCTGGGCCATAACGGCAACCTCACGAACGCCGCCGAGCTCCGCGAGGAGCTCGACGCCCAGGGTCACAGGCTCTCGACGACCGCGGACACCGAGGTGATCGCAGCGCTGATCGCTAACGAACCCGGCACGCTCGGCGACGCCGTTGCCGCCGCGATGAGCAAGCTCGACGGGGCGTTCTCCGTCGTCGCGCTCAGCGAGGGAAAGCTGGTCGCCTTCCGCGATCCCCGCGGGATGCGCCCACTCTGCCTCGGACGCCTCGACGGCGACTGGGTCGTCGCCTCCGAGACCTGCGCGCTCGACCTGGTCGGCGCCGAGCTCGAACGCGAGGTGCGGCCGGGCGAGCTGCTCGTGATCGGCGAACGCGTCGAGGCGCGGCAGGCCGTTCCACCGGACGGCGGCGGCGCGCTCTGCATCTTCGAGTTCTTCTACCTCGCTCGACCGGATTCGCGCCTCTCGGGCGTCGAGGTGCACACCGCGCGTGTCCGCATGGGCGAGCGGCTCGCAGAGGAGTCGCCCGTCGAGGCCGACCTCGTCCTTCCCATTCCCGACTCGGGGACGCCGGCCGCGATCGGCTTCTCCCGCGCGCTCAACATCCCCTTCAGCGAAGGCCTGATCAAGAACCGCTATGTCGGGCGGACGTTCATCCAGCCCGACCAGGGACTGCGCGAACAGGGGATCAAGCTGAAGTTCAACCCGCTCGCGGAGGTGGCGGGAAAGCGCGTCGTGGCTGTGGACGACTCCATCGTCCGTGGGAACACGACGCGACAGATCGTGCAGATGCTCTTCGACGCCGGTGCGGCGGAAGTGCACCTGCGGATCTCGTCACCGCCGGTGATCGACCAGTGCTTTTACGGCATGGACTTCGCCGATCCCGAGGAGCTGATCGCCGCCGACAGGACCGTCGAGGAGGTGCGCGAACACATCGGCGCCACGTCGCTCGCCTATCTCTCGCTCGAGGGGCTGCAGGCGTCGACGCAACGACCGGCGTCGCAGTTCTGCCGCGCCTGCCTCACGCGGGACTACCCGACGGCAGTCCCGCGCGAGGCACGCAAGCTTCAGTTCGAAGCGGTGTAGCGAAGCGGACCGGTGGAAGGGGTCTGGGGGAACCGGGAGGTTCCCCCAGCGCGAACCAGGGACTACTGCTCGAGGACGCGCGAGGCCTTCGCGATCCCGCGCGAGACGAGATACGCGACGGTGATCGCCGTGAAAGCGGTCACCCAGCCGTTCACGTTGTAGGCGTCGCTCGCAAGGGCGATGATCGCCAGCAGGATCATCGCGAGGATGTAGACGACCAGCTCGGCGTTCCCCGGTGTCGGCATCAGGGCGTTGAGGTTGAAGTTGACATTCGGCCCAATGCCCGGGCCGCCGTAGCCACCGGACTGCGACGGCGGAGGTTGCTCCGGAGGTGTGGTCGACATGCTCGCTCCTTTCGCTAGGCCGCGGTGAGGCCTGGGACATGGACGATCTCCAGCTTCAGACCGTCGGGATCGAAGAAGAACACCGCGTAATACCCCGGCAGGTAGGTGTATTCCTGCGGCTCGCTCTCGAGCTCGACGCCCTGGGTGCGCAGCCACGCGGCGCGCTCGTCCACCTCGTTGCGGGAATCTGCCTCGAACGCAAGGTGGTGCAGGCCGACGCGATAACGGTCGTACCGACCGGCTTCCGACTGCGCCTCGCGAAGGCCGATTGCGGTGCCCGGCCCGCCGAGATACCAGATCGTCTCGCCGCGTTCGCCCTCCACCTCGGAGACGGTGTGGTAGCCCAGCGCGCCCAGCAGCTCCGAGTAGAACGGCAGGCTGCGCTCGATCGAGGAGACGACCAGATCGACGTGGTGGACGCCCGTTGAGCGCACGGCTGGCGCCTTCGGGGTTCAGCGCGGCGGCACCATCTCCTGCGCCCTCATCGCGAGCTTCGCTCGCTCCCACGGGGGAAACGATGTTTCGCCGTGCGCCCCCTTCTTGCTGACTTGGACGCCACACGCGCCGCCGCGCGCCTGTCACGGCGACGCGTGCGGGGTGCGAGCGGGGGAACCTCCCGGTTCCCCCGGGGCCCCCTCCGCTCGGGCGACCTCGCCCAGCGAGCTCGCCCTCCCATAGCGGACCGCCCGCTTGACGGCGCGTGGATCGAGCCCGCGCTCGAGCAGTTGCTGCCTCAGCTCGCCCTCGCTCGCCATCCGCAGGAAGAGCCACGCCAGCGCGACGAGGGTGACGACCGAGCCTTCGATCATCATCACCGCACCGGCAACGCCCTGATCCTCGAGCGCAGAGAGCCCCCAGAGCCGGTTCTGGTGCTGGTAGACGGCGTAGAAGACGCTGCCGGACCAGAAGAAGACGTTGCCGAGCACCGTCTCGACGGCGCGCACCGCGGCGATGTACGCCAGCTTCGCGCCGGTGCCGAACCATTCCGGCGCCGGCAGCGTCTCCAGCACCGGCAGCCACATGATCGTGCCGCCGGTGAAGAAGCAGAAGTGCTCCAGGGCATGCACCGAGTCGTGCCGAACGGCCGCGTCGTACAGATATGGGAGGTGCCAGGCGTAGAGGTCGAGGGCCCAGAGCGGTAGCGCGACGAACGGGTGGGCCAGGAAGCGCAGCCTGTGCATCACGGCCAGCGCCGGGCGCAGGATCGGGCCCGTCAGCCCGGCGAGCAGCGCGAGCGGAGCGAGATCCCCGAGCAGCACGTGCTGCACCATGTGGAAGGAGAACATCCGCTCGCCGAGCGCGTGCACCGGCGACACCAATGCGACGAGCAGCGTGAGGATGCCGAGCGCGAACAGCGCGACGCGCCAGCGTGGCACGGGCGTGCCGCGGTCGCGCAGCGTCAGGACGCGGCGCGCGTAGAAGGCGGCGGCGGCCAGCGTCGGAACGATCTGGAGCGGGTCGAGCGTCCAGCTCGTGTTGGGCTGCAGGTGCGCGATCATGTCGAGGTGCACCTCTTTCATTACCACCTGGTCACGAGCAAGGTGCGCGAGGTCGAGGCACGGTACCTGGGCAAGCTCGGCTTCACGCTCGTCGCCCGTCACGGTCGGATCGGCGAGGAGACCACGTCGTTCGAGTCGGGCTACGGCTGGGAGGACCTCGACCGGATGGGCTTCAAGCTGCGTCTATCGGAGATCGAGCGGGGCGCCGTGAATGTCGTCGTCCAGCCCGGCCAATGGGAGTTGCCGCGCGTCGACCACCTCGGGTTCGCGCTCGACGAAGAGGACTTCGTCGCGACGCTGGCGCGCGCGGAGGTGCGCGAGCTCCGCGTGCAGGAGCACGGCGGCCGCCGGACGTTCGTCTCGACGAACGCCGGTTACCGGCTGGAGCTGCACCCGCCGCGCGACTGGCTGGACGATCTCTTGGCGGGCTCGCCCGAGCTACATCTGGCCGAGCTGCATCTGCGCGCGGACGACCCGGAGCTGAAGGCGTCGACACTCGGCGAGCTGCTGGCGGCTCCGTACACGCACGACAGCGTGATGCTCGGAGACACGCTCGTGCGGTTCGTTCCGGACGGGCCACAGGGACGTCCGCAGTTGCACGCAGAGCTGTTCGTTTAAGCCGTCACCGAGTTTGCCACTGTCCGAAAGAGCGAATTGACGACGCGCGCGCACGCCTGCATCCTCATTGTCGTGATTCGTTTCGTGCTCTTTGTGATCGCAAGCGCGTGCGTCGCCGCCGTGATCGCGGCGGTGCGCCCGGCGAGCGCCGCGGCGGGTTGGTGCTGGCCGAGCTGTTCCACGTACGGCCTGCTCGGAGCCGGGACGTCGACGTACAACGGCTGCTGGTATTCGATCGGCGAGGTCTGCAGCGGTTGGAGTTACTGGGGCACGAACGGCGTCGTGAAGACGTGCTATCCCGGCTGCGACTACTACGGGAACACGCGTGGGACGATTCTGTACGGCTTCGAGAACCGTGACCGCATCCGCGGCCGGTTCACCCTCCTGTCGAACAGGTTCTACATCCAGCCCTACGAGGTCGGCATGGGAGGCTACCTGCGTGCGCAGGTCGCGTGGTACTCAGGTCCGGCTTCGCAGATCAACGTGGCGGCAGGATGACGCGGCGCTTCGTCGTCGCGGCAGTCGCGCTTGTCGCGGTCGCCGCCGCGCTCGCGGCGATCGCGGCCACGCAAGGCGGCGCGTCGAAGCGCAGCAGTCTGGCACGGCTCTCGAACGACGGGCGAACGGTCACCCTCCAGCACGGCGTGATCGTCCGCGAGGCGCACCTCCAACGCGCGTCGCTGCTCGCCGTCCGCGGGCGCTTGGCCGTCTACCGGCTCGAAGGCCGCACCTCGACCTGTTTCGGGACCGGCGACTCAAATGACGTCGGTCAGGTCGGATCGGTCCAGTGTGCGCACGGTCCGTTTCCGACCGCGGGCTGGCCGGTCCTCGACCTTTCGATCTACGAAGGGGCGACGCACGGCCTCCGAGAGCTGTCCCTCTACCGGGTCGAGGGCATCGCTGCCGACGGTGTCACGGCCGTGGAATTCCTCCGGCCCGACGGGAGCGTGGCGCTGAAGGTGCCGGTCTCGGGCAACGTCTATTCCACGACCGAGGTCCCGAGCGGCGCAATTGCAGGCGTCGCAGCCTTGGACAAGGCCGGCAAGGAGCTCTGGCGGTCACCCTAAAGTAGGTCTGCCGCGCGCTCTACACTCGTGCTCTCTTGACCGGGAGCGCGAAGACGTACGAGGGAGCCGGCGTCTCGCTCGCGACAGCCGAGTCGATCGTCGAGCGGCTGCGTGCCGCCGTGGAATCGACCGGAGCCGAACGGTTCGGCGCGTTCGCAGGGCTCTACCCGCTCGACGAGCGCCGCTTGCTGGCGGCCTCGATGGACAGCGTCGGATCCAAGCTGGTGCTCGCGCGCCGCGCCGGCAGGCTGCGCTGGGCCGGCATGGATCTCGCGGCCCACTGCATCAACGACGTCCTCTGCAGCGGTGCCGAGCCCCTGTTCCTGCTCGACTACGTGGCCGCGAACCGGATCGACGGGGAACAGGTCGCCGAGCTCGTGGCCGGCGCCGCCGACGTCTGCCGCCACGCCGGCTGCGTCCTCGTCGGCGGCGAGACGGCCGAGCTGCCAGGGATCTACCAACCGGACGAGCTCGACTTCGCGGGAACCTGCGTGGGGATCGTCGACCGCGACCGTCTGATCGACGGCTCGCGCTGCGAGGCGGGCGACGCCATCGTGGGCCTGCCGTCGAGCGGCCTCCACACGAACGGGTTCACGCTCGTCCGAACGCTCGTCGGGGACGGAGAGTTCGACGCGGAGCTGCTGCTCGCGCCGCATCGCCTCTACGTGCACGAGGTACGCGAGCTTCGCGGCCACGCGGACGTTCGCGCCCTCGCCCACGTCACGGGGGGAGGCATCCTCGGCAATCTCTCGCGCGTGCTGCCGGCCGGGATCGAGGCGCGGATCGACTGGGAACGCTGGGAGCGTCCGCCCGTCTTTCGCTGGCTGGCCGACCGCGGCATAGCGGAGGACGAGCTGAGGCGCGTCTTCAACGTCGGCATCGGTCTGTGCGCGGTCGTGCCCGAGGCGCCTCCCGGGGCGCTCGTGATCGGAGAGCTCGCATGATCGGCGTCCTCGTCTCCGGGGAGGGCACAAACTTGCAAGCGTTGATCGACGCGGGGCTGCCGATCGCGGCAGTGGCCTCGAACCGGGCCGGCGTGCCCGCGCTGCAGCGCGCAGACGCGGCCGGCATCCCCATGCGGGTCTTCGAGCTCGACCACTACGCCGACCGTGAGGTCCGCGACCGCGAGCTGGCCGACTGGCTGCAGCTGCGCGGAGTCGACCTCGTCGTCCT
>VAXY01000223.1 GCA_005885085.1 Actinomycetota bacterium
GACTACTCCGGCGACGTGGTGAAGCTCGCCAACCGAATCCAAGGGAAGCCGCTGAAGGGCACGATCATCGCGCCGAACGGCAAAGCCAAGGGAATCACGATGAACGGCGAGGCCTTCCTGTCGATGCTGATCGACGCCGACCTCACGCCGGGCCTCGCCGCCCAAGCTCCCGCGGCGGTGCACGCGGCGTTGACGGGATATGCACGGCCGCTGTTGCGGCTGTACGACCGCGACCTGCGCGCAAACGTGCTCACCTCCCAAGATCTCAGCTTCGGATTGAACGCGGCGACGAACTGTGCCGACGGCCACTTCCCGTGGGATCCGTCCACGCCGCCGTCAAGCCGCCAGGCGGCGATCGACCAGGCGCTGGCGGCGCTTCCGGCCGGCGCACTGGGCCCGTTTGGGTCGTGGGCGGCGCGGATCGGAACGGCATTCTTCTGTGAGCAGTGGCCGTCGCCGGCCGGGAACTCCCCGCTCGGCCCGGGACCGCTTCCCAACGTCCCGGTGATCGCCATCGACGGCGGTTTCGACCTGCGCACGCCCGTCGCGAACGCGATCGCAGTCGAGCACCAATTCCCGCAGGGGAAGCTGTTGGTCGTCCCGGGCGTGGGCCACAGCGTCACCACCGCCGACGTCTCCGGCTGCTCCCAGAACTACGTCCGCACCTGGATCCTCGGCACGCTCAACGCGCCCAAGGAAGCTGAGTGCGCGAGCCGCGTCCTGCCCCTGATCAAGATCCTCGGCACGTTCCCCCGCCGCGCGGCGCGGACGCCGGGCGCGACGCTGGCAGCGGTCGGGAAGACGCTGCGCGAGGCGGAAGCCACCTGGCTCGACACGTCCGGACGCGTCGAGCGTGGTCTCTACGGCGGCAAGCTGACCGTGGCGAAGAGCGGCACCACTTTCACACTCACGCGCTACAGCCTCGTCCCCGGGGTGACCGTCACCGGCAAGGTGAGCTTCGCCGCCCTTGGCCCACCAACCATGTACAAGGGCAAGGTGCGCGTGTCCGGCTCGTCCGCGGTGAGCGGGACGCTGACGATCGCGAAGACCGGCAGGGTCAGCGGCACCCTCGGCGGACGCCGAGTTTCCGGCCGCTACTAGTCCCTTTCCCACGCGTCCGGCGCCGGCCCTAAACTGCCCGGGCGATGCCGATGTACGAGTACGTCTGCATGAAGTGCGAGGAGCATTTCGAGGAGCTCGTCCGGAGCGATGAAGACGTGGCGTGCCCGCAGTGCGGCGCGACCCACGTCGCCAGGCAGCTCTCGACGTTCGCGATGATCGGTACCGCCGGGCAGACCGGCGCGTTCGGCGGCGGCTGTTGCGGCGGGGGCTGTGGCTGCGGTCACTGAGCTCCACGCGTATCGCGACGAGGTGGCGGGCTGCACCCGCTGTGCGCTGGCGGCAGGCCGTACGCAGGTCGTGTTCGGCTCCGGCGACCCTGGCGCCGACCTGATGTTCGTCGGGGAGGCGCCCGGCTTCCACGAGGACAAGCAGGGCGTTCCGTTCGTCGGCGCCGCGGGGAAGCTGCTCGACCAGCTGCTGTCGGGCATCGGGCTGACCCGCCTGGACGTCTACGTCGCGAACGTAATCAAATGCCGCCCGCCGGGCAACCGCGATCCGATGCCCGAAGAGATCGAGGCGTGCGAGGGGCACCTCTGGAAGCAGATCGAGCTGATCCAGCCGCGCGTCGTCGCGACGCTGGGCAACTTTGCGACGAAGCTCCTCTCGGGGCGACCGACCGGCATCACCCGCGTGCATGGACAGGAGCAGGAGACGACGCTCGGCGGCCGCCGCGTCCTGCTGTACCCGCTCTACCATCCCGCCGCTGCGCTTTACACCCCGCGCATGCTCGACGTCCTCAAGTCGGACTTCGCGCGGCTGCCGGAGCTGCTCGGCCGCGAGGTCGCACCGCCGCCTGAACCGGTCTTCCTGACCGCGGTCACGGCCGAGCCCGCCGTCCAGCTCGGCCTCTTCTGACCGAGTCGCACTCGCCTCAAGAGACCGAAGAGCTCGCGGCGGAGCTCGCGGACGGGCTGACGCCGGGGGATGTCGTCACGGTCTCGGGGGAGCTCGGCTCGGGGAAGACGACCTTTGTCCGCGGTGCGTGCCGTGCCCTCGGTGTGACGGGCCCGGTCACCAGCCCCACCTTCACGATCGGTCACAGGTACCGGGGGCGCGTCGACGTGTCGCACCTCGACCTCTTCCGCTTCCGCGACGTCTCGCCGGCGGAGTGGGGTGACCTGGAGCCGTATTTCGAGGATGCGGTGATCTTCGTCGAGTGGCCCGAGGCCGGCGCCGGCGTGCTCCCGCCTGTGCGTGCGGCCGTGCGGCTCGAGCACGGCGGCGGCGATCTCCGGCTTGTCACGATTGAGGACGATGGTGATCCTGGCTTTCGACACGGCGACTGACGTCGCGACGAGCGCGCTCGTCGACGACGGTGAAGTCCTCGGCGAGCGGACGTCGCGGGCCGTGACCTTGCTCGAGGACCTCGACGCGCTGCTCCGGCAAGCCGGGATGCATACCCGGGACGTCGAGGCGCTCGCGGTCGGCGTTGGGCCGGGCAGCTTCACGGGCGTCCGCATCGGCCTCTCGACCGCGCGCGGGCTCGCGCTGGCGCTCGGCATCCCGGCGGCCGGTGTCTCGACGCTCGACGCGCTGGCGGCCGGCGCGCCTGGAGCAGTGCCCGTCGTCGATGCGCGCCGCCGCGAGATCTTCGTTCCAGGCAGGGTGATCGCCCCGGCCGACCTCGCCGTCGAGCCGGGAGGAATCTACGTCGGCAGCGGCGCCGTCCGCTACCGCGAGGTGCTCGAGGCAGCCGGCGCCCAGATCCCTCCGGACGCCGACGAGCGCCATCTGCCGAGAGCCCGCTACCACGCCCAGCTGGCGCGGGACTACGGCCCGGCCGACGAGCTCGAGCCGCAGTACCTCCGCATCCCCGACGCTGATAGAACCACGACATGAGCACGTCGCTCGCCGGTCGGCTCGCTCCCGTAGGGGAGACAATGTTTCTCCTACTTCGGCCGCGGAGCGGCCGATGAGCACCACGGCGAACCGGGTCGACTTCCGCCGCCTGGAGCTCCGCGATCTGAACGCGATCGAGAAGATCGAGCGGGCCTCCTACCACACGCCGTGGTCGCGGTCGATGTTCGCGGGCGAGCTGGCGAAACCGTCCTCGATCTCGCTCGGCGCCTTCGATCCGGAACGGGGCGAGCTGCTCGGCTATCTGATCATCAGCCGGTACGTCGACG
>VAXY01000228.1 GCA_005885085.1 Actinomycetota bacterium
TCCCGGGCGAGGGCGCGCCGTTGTTCGAGCTGCGCCCGCCCGCGCTCGCAGGCTGGGAATGGGCGGTGAAGCGCTGCTTCGACGTCGTGGTGTCGACCTTCGTGATCGTGATCGGCTCCCCGGTCTGGGCGGCGATCGCGTGCGCGATCAAGGTCTCGTCACCCGGGCCTGTCTTCTACCGCGACCGGCGCATCGGTCTCGGCGAACGTGGCTTCGGGATGATGAAGTTCCGAACGATGTACGCAGACGCGGCCGAGCGCCAGGCCGCTCTCGAGACCGTCAACGAAGCCTCGGGCCCACTGTTCAAGATCAAGGACGACCCGCGCGTGACGACCGTCGGGCGCGTGCTGCGACGCTACTCGCTCGACGAGCTGCCGCAGGTCCTGAACGTGCTCTGGGGAGAGATGTCGCTCGTCGGCCCGCGCCCGCTGCCGATCCGCGACTACGACCAGCTTCAGCAGTGGCACCGCAAGCGCTATCTCGTGCTGCCGGGGATGACCGGGCTCTGGCAGGTGTCCGGCCGGATCGACCTCAGCTTCGACGAGCTCGTCCGGCTCGACTTCTACTACATCGAGAACTGGTCGATCTGGCTCGACATCACGATCCTCGCCAAGACCTTGCCGGCGGTCCTAGCGCGTCGTGGTGCGTACTAGCTGGCTGAGCCCGAGCGGGCTTGTCGCGGCGACTCGAACGACGTAGGTCCCGCGCCGCACACGCTTCCCGCGTCCGTCGCGGCCGTTCCACTTGACCGTCACGGGGCCTGCGGGTCGCGGGCCGGCGGCGACCGTACGCAGGATCCCGCCCCACCGGGTCTCCACCGTCACCCTCACCTTCGCGTCGCGTGTCAGCACGAAGGAGATCGAGCGCGCGTTCTTCCCGATGCCCAGAAACCCGAGCGTGTCGTCGAGCGTGAACGCATGGTCGTCGGTCGAGACCTGGCCGGTGTCGTCCGTCGCCGTGACGTTCCAGTGGTATCGGCCCTCCGGCGAGCCGAGGCCGTCCCAGGACACCTTGTAGCGGCCGGGTGCCTTCGGCCCGGCGTCGAGCTCGCGCACGCTGGCGTCGGGCCCGATCACCTTGGCGCTCACCGTCGAGGGCCGCACGAGCTTGTACGCGAGCGTCTCGCGGTCGCCGGCGCCGTCCTGGTTCGGGGACAGCGTCGGCGCAACGGGAGGCGCGTAGACGCCGCTGTACGCGATCACGAGCGCCTCGCCGACGGGCCGCTCGCCGCCCGGGTCGGAGGGGCGGTTCAGCACCTGCCCGTCGAACGCGACCGTGGTCGAGCCGCCCGAGTCGAGCGCAAAGCCCGTCACGCAGCCGTAGCGAACGAGCGTCAATGCCAGGTCCCAGTTCGTGATGCCGATGCTCCAGCCACGGCGGCGGCCGTCGACCGCGACCATCACGATCGTTCCGTCAGCGCGCTGGCCGATCGCGGTACGGGGATCGTGTCCGTGCAGCTGTACCGGCGTCAACGCCTCGCCGGCGTTGAAGATCGGCCGGCCGTCCTTGACGAGCGTCGGGCCGGCGCTGACGGCGTCGGTGACACCGGACCACTCCGTCGGGAGCGGGATGCGGACCGTCAGCTGCCCCGACGGCACCGCCTCCGCCCGCAGCTGCGCGGCGGCGGTCCCGCGCGCGACGAGGACGGCACCGTCCGGAGGGATCGAGACGCTGCCGCTGTCGAGGACGGCCGTGACCGTGCCCGTGAGGTCTGCGCGCGGAGCCGCCGGCGGGAACGGCTCGAGGATCACGATCGTTCCGCGGGCGAACGGCGTCTTCGATCCCCATACGGGTGTGAAGAGCGCGACCGAGTTCTTGCGTGCGGGCTCGTTCAGCTGCCCGATCGGGTTCCAGATCGCATCGGCGCCATGCCAGCGCCCGAACCAGGGAACGCGGTCGGCGTGCAGCGTCGCGGCCGTGTCGATGCCGACGGCCGCGCGGCCCAGTGCGGACTGGTGCTCCACGACGCCGGCGCGCATGAGCAGTCCGCTCGGCCAACCGCCGTTCCAGCTGAAGAAGTCGCCGTTGACGCCGATCGTCGTCATCTGCGCCGACGCGTCGCGTTCCATCTGCGAGACGGTCTCCCGGCCCACGATTGTCCCGTTCGAGAGCAGCGGCATCAGTCTGTACAGCCCCTGGGGCTTCGGCGCCGTGACGACGTACATCACGATCGGGCCGGCGGTTGTCCAGCGCAAAACGCGCTCGTATGTGACGCCGGGCATCACCTGCGTCGGCCGTCCGGCGGCCGGCGGTGTCAGGATCAGCGCAACGAGGGCGGCGGCAAAGAGCTTGCGAGACATACGACCCCGGTTCACGGTAGCTGAGACCGCAGCGTTTCTCCTGCTCGCTGGGCTTTTCTTTACAACCCCCGGCGGCGGGGCGGCTGTTCCGCGTCACGACCGACCCGTTCCGATCCTGATGTACCACGTGATCGCGGCGGCGCCGGCCGGTGTGGCGTTTCCGGACCTGTTCGTCCGTCCCGCCGACTTCAAGGGGCAGATGAGCTGGCTCGCGCAGCACGGGTACCACGCCGTGACGCTGCACCGTGTCTACGACTACTGGCGGGACGGCTCGCCGTTGCCGTCGCATCCGATCGTGGTGTCGTTCGACGACGGCTATCTCGGACAGCACACGCACGCTCTGCCGGTGTTGCGCAAGCTGGGCTGGCCGGGCGTGCTCAATCTGAAGGTGAACGCGTTGAAGTCGCGTTACACGCTGCCGCCCTGGCGCGTGCGGCAGATGCTCGCCGCAGGATGGGAGCTCGACGCGCACACGATCACCCATCCCGATTTGACGCACGTCGACGATGCGCAGCTCTGGCGCGAGGTGCACGGATCGCGCACCGCGCTCCAGCATGAGTTTCACGTGCCGGTCGATTTCTTCTGCTATCCGTCGGGCCGCTACGACGACCACGTCGTCGCCGCCGTTCGGCGCGCCGGATATCTCGGCGCCACGACGACCAACTACGGGCTCGCGCGGCCGCGGGACATCTACACCCTGAGCCGCATCCGGATCAACGGTTCCGACGGCGTCGCGGTCTTTGCGCGGAAGCTGGAAGGTCTGGGCCGGTAGCCATACTGAGCCGCGTGCCGGTCCTCGATCAGCTCGCGGAGC
>VAXY01000231.1 GCA_005885085.1 Actinomycetota bacterium
GCGAGCTGCAGGAGTATCTCTCCGAGCACGCGCGCCGCGAGGACTACGCGTTGCTCTCCTCACCGCGGGTGCTGATAGAGACCGATGGGGATCTCGACGTCGGCGAGTTCGGCATCGCGACGCGGATGGTGCAGCCGGACCGGCGCCGCGGCGCGGAGGAGCCGCCTGGCGACATCGAGCCGGGCGCGACGATGATCTACAAGGCGAAGCCTGCGCAGCCGACGCAAGCGGTCTCGCCGGAGGAGCTCGGTGTCGAGACGGAGCTCGTGACGCTGAGCTGGAACGGCGCCAGCCACGAGGTGAAGGACCGGCGCGTTGTGATCGGGCGCTCACGCGACTGCGACATCCAGCTTGCCGATTCGAACGTCTCCCGGCGGCACGCGGAGCTGCGGCAAGAAGGCGCGTCGTACTGGATCGTCGACCTCGGCTCGACGAACGGGCTCGAGGTCAACGGCAAGCGCGTGAAGCGCGCGAAGCTGCGCAGCGGCGACACGATCACACTCGGTTCCACCGAGGTGACATTTTCGCGAGAGACGGGAGCGTGAAACGCGAACCGTCCGTCCGCAAAGCGGACCGGTGGAGGGGGCCTGGGGGAACCGGGAGGTTCCCGCAGCTCGGACCGAGGCGTCACCAATGATCTTCGACTCGGCCGCGGTGGACGAGGTCCTCCTCGTCCTGAAGATCGCCTTCCTCGTTCTCCTCTATCTCTTCATCTGGCGGATCGTGCGCACGGCGAGCCGCGACCTGCGCCTGCCGCAGGAAAGCTTCATCCTCGCGCCGTCGTCGCAGCCCGGCGTCCACGCGGCGCGCCGCGGCCCGCACACCGGCAGGCTCGTCGTCGTCAAGAGCCCTGACCTCGACGAGGGCCAGGATTTCGAGCTCGACTCCGCGCAGCTGACGATCGGGCGGGGCGGGCAGAACGACATCCCGATCGGCTCCGACGAGTACGCGTCAGCGCGTCATGCCCGCTTCGAGCCGCGGCAGGATGGTGTCTGGGTGCAGGACCTCGGCTCGACGAACGGCACGTACCTGAACGGCATGCGGCTCGAGCACCCGCGGCGGCTCACGGAGGGAGACATCGTCCGCGTCGGAGAGACGGATCTGAGGTTCGAGGGATGAGACGCGCGTTCGGGGTGAGCACATGATCGGCCGCGTCGCCGCCGTCACCGACCCGGGCCGCACGAGGCGGCACAACGAGGATTCCTACGTGATCGAGCCGCCGCTCTTCGCGATCGCGGACGGGATGGGAGGCGCTGTGGCCGGCGAGGTCGCCTCGCGGCTCGCGACCGCCGCTTTGAAGGAGAGCGGTCCCGCCGCAGGCGGCGAGCGGCGCATCGCCGACCTGATCCAGGAGGCGAACCGCCGTGTCTACGATCGCTCGAGCACCGATCCGAACACCTCGGGCATGGGGACGACGATCACGGTTGCCCTTGTCGGTGACGACTACGTCGCGTTCGGGCATGTGGGCGACTCGCGCGCGTACCTGATCCGCGACGCCAGCATGGAGCAGCTGACGGAGGACCACTCGCTCGTCAACGAGCTGCTGAAGACCGGCAAGCTGTCGCGCGAGGAGGCGGAGACACATCCGCAGCGCTCCGTGATCACTCGCGCCCTGGGGACCGACCCTGACGTCGACGTCGACACCTTCAGCGTCCCTGCCGAGAACGGCGACCTCTTCCTGCTCTGCTCCGACGGCCTCACCGACATGGTCTCGGAGGACTCGATTCTCGGCGTCGTCGAACGCAACCGCGACGACATCGAGCGGCGGCGTGGACAACATCACCGTGGTTGCGTTCGAGATCACGGACGGAGTGCTTGCTCGTGACGGCGACACCCGGGAACAGGCAAGGCCCGATGTGCCGCAACCGGACGACGAAGACACGCTGACCGAGGTGGACGCAGTCCCGGCGATCGACACGGCGGTCGTGCCCGTCGAGGAAATCCGGGCCGAGGACAAGGCGATCCGGCGGCGGCACCTGCGGCGCCGGCTCCTCGCGTGGCTCGTGATCCTCGTGCTGGTGGCAGCGGCCGGGGTGTCCCTCTACCTGAGGTTCGTCCGCTGAGCCTGCGCAACAAGGAGCTCCTGTTCCTGGTGGTCGTGGGCGCGTTGACTGCGGTCGGGTTCGCCAGTGTGTACATCGCTCGTCAGGACGTCGTCTCGACGTCCTCGCTGACGTACGCCGGCTTCTTCTTCGCGCTCTACCTTGCCGCGCACCTCGTCGCGCGCTACACGGTGCCGTTCGCGGATCCGTATCTGCTGCCGATCGCGGGCCTGCTGACGGCGATCGGCCTGACGGAGATCTACCGGCTCAACCCCGACGACGCGTTCAAGCAAGGGATCTGGATTGTCGTCGCCGTCGCGCTCTTCGCCCTGGCGCTCTTCCTGCTCCGCTACGACTACCGCCGGCTGGAGACGTTCAAGTACCTCTTCGGCCTTACCGCGATCGGGCTGCTCCTGCTCCCGATCCTGCCGGTGTTGGGGCTGACCGTGAACGGCGCCCGCCTGTGGGTGCATGTCGGCGCACTCCGGTTCCAGCCGGGCGAGCTCGCGAAGATCATGCTGATCATCTTCCTCGCCGGCTACATGCGCGAAAAGCGGGAGGTGCTCGCGCAGGGCCGGCCGAAGGACTGGGGCCCGCTGCTCGTGATCTGGGTGCTCGCGATGCTGGTGCTGCTGGAGACCCGCGATCTCGGCGGCGGTCTCCTGTACTTCGGGATCTTCCTGGCGATGCTCTACGTCGCGACGGCGCGCATCGCGTACGTGGCCGCCGGGGCCGGCCTGTTCATGATCGGCTCGATCGGCGTCTGGCGGGTCACGCCGCACGTGCGGGAGCGGGTCACGATCTGGATCCATCCCTGGACCCAGCACAAGGTGTTCTGCCCGCTCTCGGGCCGGATGGAGTTGCGACAGGACTGTCAGAGCTTCCAGCTCGTCAAGTCGCTGTACTCGATCGGGCACGGCGAGTACGCGGGCACTGGCCTCGGCAAGGGCACGTTCACGACCATCGACGGGCACCCGATCATTCCAAGCCTCAACACTGACTTCATCTACTCCGCGCTCGCACAGGAGCTCGGGCTGATCGGTGCGGCGGCCCTACTCCTCGTCTACATGATCTTCGTGCTGCGGGGGATGCGGATTGCGCTGCTCGCGCAGGACGGGTTCTCGAAGCTCCTGGCCGCGGGCCTGACCTTCGGATTCGCGCTGCAGACCTTCATCATCGTCGGGGGCATCCTGCGCTTGATCCCGCTGACGGGGATCACACTGCCTTTCGTCTCCTACGGAGGCTCGAGCGTCGTCGCGAACTTCCTGCTGCTGGCCGGGCTGCTGCTCGTGTCGAACCGTGCCAACCGAGAGATGCTGCGGTGAACCGACAGGTCTCCCACATCGGCGTGGCCGCTCTGGTCCTGCTTGCGGCGCTCATCGTCGGCACGACGTACTGGCAGACGTGGGCGAACGCCGGCCTCGCCGACCGGCAGGACAACGAGATCCGGCTCGTCGCGCAGTTCTCGATCAAGCGCGGCAAGATCTACGCCTCCGACGGGCGTACGCTGCTCGCCACGAACGTCAAGAAGAAGGTCGGTGGCCAGACGCTCTACTTCCGCCGCTATCCGACCGGCCCCCTGTTCGCGGACGTCGTCGGTTACTCGACGCAGTCGCGCAACCGCACCGGCCTCGAGCGTTCCTACAACGACTTCCTCACCGGCTCGAACGCGAACCTCGACACCGTCTTCCGGTCGACGCTCGACAAGCTGCGGGGGGCGACCGTGACGGGCAACGACCTCGTGCTCACTATCCGTCCCGGGCTGCAGGCGCTGTCGCGGCGGCTGCTGCAGGGGAAGTGCGGGGCGGTCGTCGCCCTCGAACCCTCGACCGGCCGCGTTCTGGCGATGGCGACGAATCCCACCTACAACCCGAACCTGATCGAGCGTCACTTCGCTCAGGCGACCCGCACCACCGAGCCGTGCGGCGCGCCGCTGCTCAACCGCGCGACGGCGGGGAAGTACCAGCCGGGCTCGACCTTCAAGATGGTCACGGCCTCGGCGGCGCTCGACACCGGACGCTTCACGCCGAGCTCGCCCTTCTACGACCCGGGCTACTGCGTGGAGTACCGCAAGCAGGTGCGCAACGCCGGCAACCCGGAGGCGCCCGAGACGTTCGGCTCCGTCGATCTCAGCACCGGCTTCGAGCACTCGATCAACTCCGTCTTCTGCAACGTCGGCAAGACTCTCGGGGCGGCGACGGTACTGCGCTATGCCGAGCGCTACGGCTTCTACTCGCTGCCGCCGCTCGAGACGCCCGAGAACGAGCGCGTGGCGAGCGGCCTCTATGACCACGGCGTGCTCTTCAGCCCGAAGCACCCCGACACGCAGGTGGACCCGGGCCGGCTGGCGTTCGGCCAGGAGCGGCTGCAAGTGACGCCGTTGCAGATGGCGATGATCGCGGCGACGATCGCCAATCACGGCGTCACGATGCGACCGCACCTGATCGAGCGCATCCTCTCTCCCGGGGGGAAGACGGTCACGCACTCCAAGCCCGAGCAACTCGG
>VAXY01000022.1:0-367 GCA_005885085.1 Actinomycetota bacterium
GGGCGCGCGGACGGCCGGCTCTTTCTCAACAACGTCTCGCTCGGCGTGTACGCGCGGCTCGTGCACAGGCGCGAGCGCCAGCGGCGGCGCCGCGAGGCGCTCGCGCGCGTGCGGGCGTGGGCGATTCTGCTCACCCGGCGCGAACCGCTCGGCCTCACGGTCGACGGAGAACCGGTGGAGACGCGACTTGTGCTGATCGCGAACAACGCGTACGCGCTGGACTTCCCGTCACTCGGCGCGCGCGAGCGACTGGACGGAGGGAAACTCCACCTCTACCTGCCGGGCGACGAACGGGCGGCCGACCGCTTCGTCGTCGACGCGGCGGCCGGACGCGTGGAGGCGGCCGTCGACGGTGAGCCCGAGGTGC
>VAXY01000022.1:395-26648 GCA_005885085.1 Actinomycetota bacterium
CGTGCTCGTACCCGACGGCCGCTGAGAGAACAGCGGGATAGTGCGCGAACGCGAGCTCGCTCGGCGGCGGGAGCTCGTGCGGCTCGAACCAGCACAGCTCGGCGAGATCGTCGCCCGCTCTCGGCTCGCCGCTCGCGCGCGCCGTCCAGGCCAGGCAGAGGACGATGCGGCCGTCATACGGCTCGAGCCAGTGGCCCAGAAACCGGTCCGGCTCGATCTCGAGCGCGGTCTCCTCGCGAATTTCCCTGCGCAAGCCGTCGAGCGGAAGCTCGTCCTCGTGGAGGAAGCCGCCCGGCAGGTCCCAGAGCCCGGCGCGGGGATCGTATGCACGGCGGCCGAGCAGAACCCGCCCCTGCGCGTCGAAGCACACGGCTTCGGTGCCCGGCACGGCGTTCGCGTAACCGACGTACCCGCACGCGCGGCACTCCGCGCGGTCCTCGACCTTCTCGATAGCCTCGCCGCAGATGGGGCAGAAGCGCCAACCGTCGAGAGCGCCCATGCGGGGGACCCTATGAGCCCGCGGGCCGTGGGGGCGACGCAGCACGAGCTCTCGCGGATCGGACTGCTCGCGACGCTGCCGGGCGAGACGCTCGCGCGGCTGGCCCAGCGCATGACGCGCGAGGACATCCCGGCGGGCGCCGGCGTGTTCGACGAGGGCGAGGACGGCGACCGCTTCTACGTCGTGCTGAGCGGGATGCTGACCGTGAGCCAGCAGAGCATCGGCGCGCAGGCGGTGCTGCGGCCCGGCGACTACTTCGGCGAGGTGGCGCTCGCCATGCACATGCCGCGCACGGCCTCGGTGCGGGCCTTGACGCCGGCAACGGTCGCCAGCTGCGACCAGGCGACGTTCGACGAGTTCATCCGGCCGCTGTTCGCAGATGACTGAACGGATCCTGTTGCACGTGGAGATCGCGGACAAGCTCGCGACCGAGATCCCGGACGCCGAACGAGCGACGATCGCCAACACGGCGCACCTGACCAGCCCCGAACGTCCCGAGGAGTTCAACCGGATCGTCCTAGGCTTCCTCGAGCAGCACGGCGTCTGACAGCCGCGGCCACGCGTCCTTCGCCCAGTGCCCAGTCCCCGAAATCGAGGTCGGTGAGGACGCCGAGCGCGAGGTCGGCCTCCGGGTCGACCCAGAGGAAGGTCCCGCTGCCGCCGAAGTGGCCGAACGTCCGCGGCGAGTTGCGCGAGCCCGTCCAGTGCGGCGACTTCCCGTCCCGGAGCTCGAAGCCGAGGCCCCAGTCGTTCGGGTCCATCCGCCCGAAGTCGGGCAGCACGCCGGCGAGGCCCGGGAACTGCACGGACGTCGCCTCGGCGAGCGTCTCCGGCGCGAGAAGCGTCGGGCGCTGCAGCTCCCGCGCGAGCAGGAGCAGATCGTCGAGCGTGCCGTGCAGCTCGGACGCGGCCGACCCGCGCAGCTCGGCCGACATCCCGAGCGGCCGCAGCACCCCGGCCGTGAGGTAGTCGGCGAATGGCATCTCGGCCTGCTCGGCGACGTGCTCCGCCAGTGTCTCGAAACCGACATTGGAGTAGACGCGCCGCTGCCCGGGTCTGCCCGCGGGCGCGCCCGGCTCGAACGGGAGCCCCGACGCATGCGCGAGGAGATGGCGGACGGTCGATCCTTCGGGACCGGCCGGCTCGTCGAGATCGATCACGCCTTCCTCGGCCGCGACCAGGGCGGCGAGCGCCGTCACGAGCTTCGTCAGGGACGCCCAGCGGAGAACGTGGTCGCGCGGGCCCCGAACGCCCACCGCCTCGCCGTCACGGACGACGCCGGCCGCCGCCGTCTTCGCCTGCCACTCGTCGATCTGCCGAAGCGCCTCCACCGGCGGGCGATACTAGAGGCGCATGGGCCGCCGGCTCGTCTCTTCGGGCTCACCGTTCGAGCCCACGATTGGATTCTCGCGAGCGGTCCGGGACGGACGGCACGTCTTCGTGGCCGGCACCTGTGCGGTGATGCCGGACGGCCGAGAACCGCCCGGCGACGCCTACGGCCAGGCGAAGCGGTGTCTCGAGATCATCGCCGCCGCGCTCGCGGAGGCCGGAGCGGAGCCAGAACACGTCGTGCGTACGCGGACGTTCCTGCTCGACGCCCGCGACTGGGAAGCCGTCGGCCGTGCGCACGGCGAGGTCTTCCACGACGTCCGGCCGGCGAGCACGATGCTCGTCGTCAGCGCCCTCCTCGATCCACGCTGGGTCGTCGAGATCGAGGCTGACGCGCTGCTTCCAGAGTAGTAAGACTCCGTTATGGATTCGGACGGGAAGCAGATCTATCCGCCGTCGATCACGGGGAAGGGCGCGCGGTTCGCGCCCGGCGGCAGCGTCTTCGACCACGCGTTCGGCCAGAGCGATCCGTACACGCTCGGCGTCGAGGAGGAGTACATGCTGCTCGACGGCGAGACCTTCGACCTCGTCCAGCACATCGACACGGTGCTTGCCGCCGTCGCCGGGCACGAGCTCGAGCCGGTGATCAACCCCGAGCTGATGCAGTCCGTGCTCGAGATCGCGACGCCCGTATGCCACACGCCCGCGGAGATCGCCGACCAGCTCTGTCGCATCCGTGCCTACGTGATCGGCGTCGCGCGCGACGAGGGCATGCGCGTCGGCTCGGCGGGCACGCATCCGTTCAGCCTCTTCGAGCGCCAGCGCATCACCGCGAAGGACCGCTACCGCGCACTCGTCGACACCAGATGCAATACGTAGCGCGGCGCGAGCTCATCTTCGGGATGCACATCCACGTCGCCGTCGACGACGCAGAGAAGGCGATCCAGGTCGTCAACGGCTTACTGCCGCAGCTCGGGCCGCTGCTTGCCCTGTCGGCGAGCTCGCCGTTCTGGCGCGGCGAGCCGACGGGTCTGCGCTCGAGCCGTCAGATGGTGTTCGCCGCGTTCCCGCGCTCGGGGCCTCCCCCCCGCTTCAAGGACTACAACGACTACGCCGAGGTGGTCGGGCAGCTCGAGAAGACCGGCTGCATCGCGGACTACACCCACATCTGGTGGGACATCCGGCTGCATCCGCGCCTCGGCACGATCGAGGTGCGCATCTGCGACGCGGTCACGCGCCTCGAGCACGTCGTCGCATTGACCGCGTACTGCCAGGCCCTGGTGAAGCTGCTCGCGGAGCGCTTCGAGCGGGGCGAGCAGATCCCGTCGTACCACCGCATCCTCACCACCGAGAACAAGTGGCTGGCCGGGCGCTACGGGCTCGAGGCGCCGCTGATGGATCTCGCCACCGGTCCCGATCATCCAGCTGATCCGGCGCACGCTGAGAGAGATCGAGCCACATGCACGGGAGCTCGGCTCGGAGCGTGAGCTCGAGGGGATCGAAGAGATCCTCCACCACGGCAACGGCGCCGACCGCCAGCTACGCGTCTTCAACGCGAACCGCGACATCGTCGAAGTGGTGAGCGAGATCGCCGACGCCACTGAAGTGGCGGCCGAGGCGCAGCTGGCGAAGTAGGCTGGCGCCGATGCTCGGGGCGGGCGACCAAATAGCAGACGCGTCGGTGTGGACCGGCCCTCACGAGCGACGTAACCTGTCCGAGCTGCTCGACGGCGGCCGCGCACTCATCGTCTTCTACCTCTTCGACTGGTCCTCGACCTGAACGAGCGAGATGGAGCTCCTGCGTGACAGGAGCGCGGAGCTGGAGCAAGCGGGTGTGAAGCCGTTCGGGATCTCCCGCGATTCCGCGTGGACGCACATCGCCTGGGCGCAGACGCTCGACCTCAACTTCCCGCTGCTCTCGGACTGGAACGGCGAGGCGATGCGCGCTTTCGGCGTCGAGCGTGAGTTCCGCGGGCACAAGGGCGTTGCGCAAAGGTCGGCGTTCCTCGTCGATCCGGACGGTACGGTCCGCGGCGCATGGCGCTACGACACGGCCGAGCTGCCGGACTTGGACGAGCTGCTTCGCGCCGCGCACGCTTTGTAGCCCTCGCGGCCGCGCTCTATCTCGCGGCCGGCGTGTCCGCGACCTGGCCGGCCGTGCTGCACGCACGGTCGCAGTTCATGTCCGGCGGCGCCGCGTCGAACGGCGAGGCGTCGCCGGGAGACCATCTGCAGTCGCTGTACCACGACTGGCTCGTCGGCCACCAGCTGGAGCACGGGCGGGCGCCCTGGCGCGACCCGTACACCTTCCGGCCGGAGGCGAAGCCGCAGCCGAACTATGCGGGCTGGCCGTTCGGCTTCCTCTTCTGGCCGCTCGGGGCGGCGTTCGGGCTCGTCGCCGGGTGGAACCTCCTGCAGCTGCTCGTGTACGTGCTAGCGGGTGCGCTCGCTTGTGCGTGGCTGCGCGAACTCGGGCTGCCGCGCGGCGCGGCCCTCGCAGGCGGCCTTGCCTTCACAATTGCCCCGTACCGCGTGCAGCAGAGCGTCGGCCATCTGCTCGGGCCGATCTCGATCCTGCTGCCGCTCTCGCTGTGGGCGTTCGAGCGTGCGCTGCGCGGTAGCCGCTGGTGGCTCGCGCTCTCCGCGGCCGCCGTCGCGTCGATTCCGCTGTCAGGGCAGGTCCACCTGGCGCTCGGTGCGATTCCGTTTGTGCTTGCCTACGCGATCTGCCGGACGCGCGATCGCCGCCTGCTCGCCGGCGCGGCGGCAGGAGCCGCGGCGGCGATCGGGGCGGGCCTGCTCGTACGCGAGACGCTGATCAAGGGCTCGACCGAGTCAGGCGGGCGGAAGCTCGCCGAGATCACGCGCTATTCCGCCCATGCCGGCGACCTGGTCTCGCGGCACCTCGACCACGGCCGCAGCGAGCAGTTCGTCTTCCTCGGCTGGGCGACGCCGCTGCTCGCGCTCGCGGGACTCATCCTGCTATTGCGCGCCCATCGGTACGCGCTCGCGACCGTGCTCGCCCTCGGTGCGCTGGTTCCGGTCTTGCTCGCGCTCGGCACGCACACACCGCTCTACAGCGCACTCTGGCACGTGCTGCCGCCGTTTCGCTTTCCACGCGTGCCCGAGCGGCTGCTGCCGATTGCCTGTCTCTGCCTCGCCTCGCTCGTCGCGTTCGCACTCGCGCGTACCCGCGACGTGTTTGTCACGGCGATCGTGATCGCGCTCCTGTTCGTTGACCTGCACGCGCGCGTCTACCGGGAATCGGCGCCCGGCCGACCGGCGCCCGTCGCCTTCCACGGTCCCGGCCGACTGCTCGAGCTACCGGTCTTCGACCCGAGCGTGCACTACGGCTCCGTGTACCTCTGGTACGACACGGCCGCACAACGGGAGCGGCCCGGCGGCTATTCGACCACCGCTCCGCGCCTGGCCAAGTACACGGCCGACCGGCTGCAGCGCCTCAATTGCGGCGACTGGAGCGGCGGCACCCCCCGGCTGCTCGACCGGTTGGGCGTTCGCGCTGTCGCGCTGCACCTCGGCCTCTACGATCGAGGGGGCGCCTCAGGGAGCACCGCGTGGTTCGCGTGGCAAGGCCTGCTGCAGCACGGCTGGTCGGTGCAGCGGACAGCGGGGCCTGTATGGCTCTTCGAACGCCAGGGCATCGGGCTGCTGCCGACGCTGCCGGCGCCCAATCCGACGAAGCCGGTCTTCTGCCAGGGGTGGTACGGCGACACGGGCAGCGGGCGCTACATGAGCGAGCGCCACGCGCCCTTCTGGATCTACGGGCCGCGTTCCGTGAAGTTGACGTTCGAGCCCTCGGACCCCCGCCCACGCATCACCGTGCATGGCGGTCGGAAGCGCGGCTGGCACCTCGTCACGGTCGACGTCCCGTATCTCGTGCACGTCCCCGGTCAGAAGAACCGCGTGGGCGCGAAGCTGGTCAGCGTCACATCCCCATAGCGTGATAACCGGAGTCGACGTAGAGCGTCGTCCCCGTCACGTTCTTGGCGTCGTCCGACAAGAGAAACGTCGCCGCCGCGCCGACGTCGTCCGCCTCGATGTGCCGATGTAGCGGGGAGCGTTCCTCGACGATTGCCTCCATCGTCGGGAAGCCGGCGATCGATCGCGCCGAGAGCGTGCGAACCGGCCCCGCGGAGATGGCGTTGACGCGGATGTTCTTCGGGCCGAGATCCCACGCGAGGTAGCGCACGGACGCGTCGAGGGCTGCCTTCGCCACCCCCATGACGTTGTAATGCGGGACGGCACGCTCGCCGCCCAGGTACGTCATCGTCAGGATCGAGCCGCCGCCGCGCGACTCCATCAGTGGCTCCGCCGCGCGGGCGCAGGAGACGAGCGAGTACGCGCTCACGTCGAGCGCCAGCCAAAAGCGCTCGCGCGGTGTGTCGGTGAAGCGTCCCTCGAGATCCTCGGCCGCGGCGAAGGCGACCGAGTGGACGAGCAGGTCGAGCCCCCCGTCGAACGCCTGGCCGACCTTGTCGAACACACGCCGCACATCGTCGTCGGAACGGACGTCGCAATCGGTCACGAGCGGACTGGAAACCGAGCCGGCCAACTCCCGCACGCTCTTCTCGATGCGCTCGCCCTGATAGGTGAACGCGAGCGCGGCGCCGCCATCGGCGAGACGCTTCGCAATCGCCCACGCGATCGAGCGTCGATTCGCGACTCCGAGCACCAATCCACGCTTGCCGTCATAGGGTCTGGTCACTGCGCGAGCATAGATCCCTTCGGTTAGATTGCGGTCCCTTGCGCCGTTCTGTGGGTCTCCTTGCGGTCGCGGCGGCGCTCGCTTCGGCGGCTCCCACCGGGGCGTCGCTGATGCCGATCAGGCGCACGTTCGGCGACCTGAGCGTGCCGCGGGTGCGGAGCGGCAAGCTCGTGATTCCGGCCCACCACAACGACGGTCGCGTGCGTGTGATCGTCGGCCTCCCGCTTGCGTCCCTGGCCGCCGCATACGGACGAGGCCTCGCAGCGTTCGGGACGACACGCAAGCTGGACGTCTCGACCGCCGCGTCGCGGCGGTACGTCGCGCGCGTCGCCGCCGCCCAGCGAGTTGCGGCCGCTCAGCTGCTGCGAGCGATCCCACAAGCGCGCATCGGCCGACGCTTCCAGATCGTCCTCGACGGCCTGACCGTCTCGCTGCCCGTGACCAGGCTGCCCCGGCTCGCACGCCTGTCGTTCGTGCGCAAGATCTATCCGAGCCTGACGTACCACCTCGCGACCGACACGAGCCCCGGCGTGATCGGCGCCGACGAACTGCACGCCCTGACCGGGGCGCGCGGCGAAGGGATCAAGATCGGGATCGTCGACGACGGCGTCGACCAGACGAACCCCTTTCTGCAGCCGGACGGGCTCGCCTATCCGCCCGGGTTCCCACGCGGCGGCAAGAAATGGACGTCCGCGAAGGTGATCGTGGCACGCGCCTTTCCAGGGCCGAACTCGGGACGCCCGGGCCGGCTCGCCGTCGACCGGCGAGCGTCGTTTCACGCGACGCACGTTGCCGGCATCGCGGCCGGTGACTCGGACACGTGCTCGCCGGGCGGGCGTGACCATCCGCCGACCTGCGGCCTCTCGGGCGTGGCACCGCGCGCCTGGCTCGGCAACTACCGCGTCTTCAACGTCCCGACGCCGATCGGCCAAATCGCGAACACGCCGGAGATCGCGGCGGCGTTCGAGTCCGCCGTCAGCGACGGCATGGACGTGATCAACTTCTCGGGCGGCGGGGCCGAGACCGAGCCCGCGAACGACGCCATGATCGACGTGATCCACAACGTCGCCGCCGCCGGCGTCGTGCCCGTCATCTCTGCCGGGAACGACCGCGACGACTTCGGCATGGGCTCCGTCGGCTCGCCCGGGACGGCGCCGGACGCTGTCACCGTCGCGGCGGTCTCGAACACGCACGTGTTCTCGCCGGCATTGTCCGTGCGCGCCGCGGGGGCGCCGCGCAGCGTGCAGGAGATCCCGATCGCAAGCTCCGGTGGCAGCAGGTTCCCCGGCGCATTCACCTTCACGCCACGCACGATCGTCGACGTCGGCACCCTGGTAGGCGTCGGCGGCCTCCCGGTGGAGCCTCACCTGTGCGGTCCCGACGACGACCCGAACAACGAGAACAAGACTTCCCTGCGCCCCGGCTCCCTGAGCGGCGTTGTCGCTCTCGCGTCACGCGGACACTGCACGTTCGTCTCGAAGGCGATCCGGGCGGAGCGTGCCGGTGCGGTTGGACTCGTTCTCGTCGACAACCGTGCCGGTGAGGCGAACGCGATCCCGATCCAGCTCTCGCTGCCTGCGGGCATGATCTCCGACCTCGACGGCGCGCGGCTGCGCACGTATCTCGACGCGAACGGCGGCGGCGCGCCGGCGACGATCGGGAACATCATCGGGCGGGACGAGACCGGCCGAAGCGGTGTGATCACGAGCTTCTCGTCCGGCGGCCCGACTGCTTTCGAGCACCTGCTCAAGCCCGACGTCTCGGCACCCGGCGGACAGGTGCTGTCGTCGACGCTCCCAGAGTTCACCGGCGGGCCGCCCTTTGCAGTCTTCGACGGCACGAGCATGGCCGCACCGCACGTGACGGGCGCGGCGGCGCTCCTGCTGCAGCTCCATCCCGCCTGGAGCGCGCAGCAGGTCAAGTCCGCGCTGATGTCGACCGCAGCGCCGGCGTGGGCAGACACGGCCCGGACGCAGGAGGCCTCTGTCACCCTTGGCGGCGCGGGACTCGTCGACCTGCCGCGTGCGGCGCAGCCGCTGGTCTTCACCCAGCCGTCGTCGCTGTCGTTCCAGGACCTCGACCTCAACCGAGGCAGCGACAGCCGGGCACTCCTGGTGCGCGTCTCCGACGCCGGCGGCGGCGCGGGCGCGTGGCAGGTTCAGCTCTCGCCACAGGCCGCCACCTTCGGAGCGTCGCTGGACTTGCCTTCGACCCTGAACGTCGCTCCCGGCGGGGAGGCGGATCTCGTCGCCGTCGCCCGCGCGGGCGGCGACGCAACCGTGGGAGAGGACTACGGCTTCATCCTGCTACGGCGCGACGCCGACACACGCAAGATCCCGTACGAGTTCTTCGTCGGCCGCCCCTTCGTCGAGCGGATGCAGGCGAAACGGCTCGTACGCTTCCAGGCCGGCGAGACGGTCAACGGCCCGAACCGGATCAGCAGCTACTGCTGCCCCAGCGCACCGTTCGGGCCGTCGCCGGACTACGTCGGTCCGACCATGGACGAGTCGGGCACCGAGACGACCTATGTGACGAGCATCGACCAGCCCGTCGCCAATCTCGGCGTCACTGTCGAAGCGGCCACACCGGGCGCGCTGATCGACCCATGGTTCCTCGGCTCGCCGAACGAACGGGACGTGCAGGGCTACGCCGGCACACCGGTGAACGTGAACGAGCTGATGGACGACTTCGGCGTCGACCTCGGCGCGGCCGGCTCGTCGTTCCCGAAGATCCAGCGTTTCTACGTGACGGTCGACTCCGGCTCCGATCCGTTCACGCACCGTCCGCTGCCTGGCCGTTACGTCCTCCGCTCGTGGGTCAACGACGTGCGGCCGCCGAGGATCCGCCTGCTGACGAGGCGTGTCGCGCAAGGCCGCCCGACCATCGTCGCGCGGGTGACGGACAAGGGCGCCGGCGTCGACCCGCTCTCGCTCGTGATCTCGTACCGCGGCGTCCTCGTCGGGGCGGCGCTCTACGACCCGACCTCCGGCGTCGCGATCTTTCCACTGCCGCAGGGCGCACAGAGGATCCCGGCGGGCCGCACGCGCGCCGTCCTCTCCGCCTCCGACTTCCAGGAGGCGAAGAACGTCAACGGCGTCGGCGACAACATCCTGCCGAACACGGCGTTTCGCGCCGTCTCGATCACCGGCGTCACCGGGCCGGCGCTGACGTGGGTCTCGCCCGCCGAGAACCAGTGCGTCTCGAGGACCGTCGGCCTCGTCGTCGTCGCGAGCTCGACCCGCCGTGTGCGGTCAGTGCGTTTCCTCGTCGACGGGAAACAGATTGACGTCGACCGCAAAGGCGTCTCGGACGTGTTCACCGGCTCGTGGGAATCGCGCTTCGCCCCGCCGGGACGACACGAGCTGGGTGCAGTGGCGACGGACTCGGGCGGCCGGACGTTCTCGGCCTCGCGTGACCTGCGGGTCTGCCGCTGAAGGGCGTAGGGGTCGTCACCGGGGCCTCGAGCGGGATCGGCGCCGCGATCGCGCGCACGCTCGCCCAACACGACTGGCACGTCGTGCTGCTCGCCCGGAGGGAGGACCGCCTGCGTGCGCTCGCGGAAGAGCTCGGTGCGGAGTACGAGGTCTGCGACGTCGCGCGGCGCGAGGACGTGGGGCGGGTCGCCGCCGCGGTGACCGAGCGGCATCCGCAGCTCCAACTGCTCGTGAACAACGCCGGCATTCCCGGACGTGCGGGGTTCGCAACGATCGAGCCGGAACGCCTCGAGGAGGTCCTGCGCGTGAACTACCTCGGCGCGGTCTGGTGCCTGCGCGCCTTCCTCCCCGCCCTCGAAGCGGCCGGCCGTTCGGACGTCGTGAACATCGTCTCGGTCGCGGGTACCGTCGCGTTCGCGCCGGCGGGCCCGTACTCCGCCTCGAAGCACGCGCAGCTCGCGTTCTCCCGCGCGGCGACGGCCGAGCTGCGGTCGCGCGGGGTGCACGTCCACACGGTCAATCCGGGCTTCGTCGAGACGGAAGGCTTTCCGCAGGCCACCGTGCTGCGAAGCGCGCTGCTGCGGCGGCTGGTCGTCGGCCCGGAACACGTCGCGCGCCACGTGCTCGAGGTGATCGACCGGGACAAGCTCGAGACGTTCGTGCCTCGCTGGTACCGCCTCGCGGCGTTTGCGCAAGCCGTCGCACCCGGGCTCGTCGCCCGTATCTCAGCGCGCGCCGGCTACCGGTAGCTCAGGCTTCCGCAGCAGATACCAGGCGCTCTCGGCCACGTAGGACTCCGGCCCGCCGGGCGAGAGCAGTCGGGCCCGGTCACGGGCTTCGCCTTCGCAACCCGCGAGGTCGAGGTAGTGCTCCAGCTCGCGCCGGTGCGACTGGAAGCTAGCCTGCTGTAACACCAGGCCGTTGGCCTCGAACAGGTGCCGGAAGTCGATGTCCGGGAGGGTACGTGTGTGCGAAGGGTCGCGCGCACGCTCGAACCGGTCGAGGTCGAGCGCGGCCAGCGGATCGACCGGCGCGATCTGGTCGTCCACGAAGACACGGCCGCCGGGCCGTGTGACGCGCGTCAATTGCGCGACCACGAGCTCAGGCCGGGCGATGTGATGCAGCGTGCGGCGGCAGCACACGAGATCGAACGATGCTCCGTCGAACGGGAGGCTGGTCGCGTCTCCCTCGACGAACGTGACATTGGCGGGGGCGCCTGCACGTGCGCGCTCGAGCAGTTCTGGCACGACGTCGACGCCGACGACCTCCCGCACGAGGGGTGCGAGTGCAAGCGCAAGCGTGCCCGCTCCGGTGCCGACGTCGAGGGCACGCTCGTCGCCGTTCGGCAGGACGAACGACTGCAGCTGTTCCCGCACGACCTCGACCTGCTGCCGGGCGTGCGCGGCCACGCGGTCCGCAGTCGCGCCGAAGCGTGCCCGCACCTGCTCGACGTTCGCGCCCTCAGGCATCGATCACCGTGCGGCGGGCGCGTAGTGGCCCGCTCTCGATTCCGGACAGGAGGTCGTAGTTGATCGTGCCGGCGACGCGCGCGTGCGCCTCCGCGAGCATGCCGTGCCCGAGCAGGACGACGGGTGTCCCGACGGGCAGTTCGCGGTCGAGCTGCACGGCGAAGGAGTCCATCGAGACGGTGCCGACGACCGGGCGCGGCTCGCCGCCGACGCGGACCTCGGTGCCGGTGAGCGCGCGCTGGAATCCGTCCGCGTAGCCGACGGGCACGATCCCGATCCACGTCGGCTCCTCCGCGACGAAGCGCCGACCGTAGCCGGTGCTCTGACCAGGCTGCAGCTGCTTGACCTGAGCAACGAAGCTCTGCCAGGAGAGGACGGGCTCGAGGACGTCGTCGGTCGGATCGCTGTTGAACGGCGAGAGCCCGTAGATCGCGCCCCCGCATCGCACCGCGTCGAAGTGCGACTCCGGCAGGCGCAGCGTCGCGGCGCTGTTCGCCGCGTGACGAGTGAGGTGGCTGAATTGTTGCGTCGCTGTGCGGAAGCGTTCGAGCTGCGCGCGGGCGAAATCCGGGTCGCTGTCCGCGCTCGCCAGATGCGTCATCAGGCCCACTACCTCGGCGGGCGGTGATGGAACCTCGGAGTACCCGTAACGGCCCATGCCGGTATCGAGCTTGAGGTGCACGCGGACGCCCTCGGGGATCTCCGCGTCGGCAACCGCGAGCTCGAGCCCCGCCTCACGCGCCTGCACGATCTCGCGGTTGGAGCTTGCGGGGCCCAGCACGAGGATCCGCTCGATGCGGTACTCGTCACGCAGCGCGAGACCTTCGGGAATCGTTGCGACACACAGGGCCGTCGCGCCTGCGCCCAGCGCGGCTCCGGCGGCGTCCACGGCTCCGTGGCCGTAGCCGTCCGCCTTCACGACCGCCCAGAGCTCAGCGCCGTCGAGCAGACGGAGCAGCGTGCGGACGTTCCGCCGCAGGGCGCCCAGGTCGACCGTGATCTCCGAGCGGTGCATCTACCCGAATGCGTCCGGCAGCACCGCGATCACATCCGACGCGACGACGCCGCGCTCGTGGGGCACCAGCTCCGCGGCGCGGCCGTGCACGAACGCGGCTGCTGCGGCCGCGAGCCGCGCATCGACTCCTTTCGCGAGGAACGCTGCGACGACCCCTGTCAGGACGTCACCCGTTCCCGCCGTTGCGAGCGCAGGCGTGCCGGAGTTCGAGACGAGCACCCCTTCGCCCGGGGCCGCGACGAGCGTGTCGGCTCCCTTCAGCAGCACGACGCAGCGGTACCTGTCGGCCGCCCGCCGGACCGCCTCGAGCCGGTGTGCGTCGACCCACCGCGACTCCTCGCCCAGCAGCCGGCCGAGCTCGCCGCTGTGCGGCGTCAGGACACGCGGTGCCGGCCAGTCCGCCGGCTCGAGCTCGAACAGTGCGTCCGCGTCGACAACCGCCGGCATGGTTCGCTCGGCGAGCAGGCGCCGGACGAGCGCACGCTCCTCCTCGCCGCGGCCGAGCCCGGGGCCGATCGCCAATGCGGTCGCACGCTCCGCGAGCTCGTCTACCCGCTGCAGCGGCGCCTTCACTGCCTCCAGCAGCCGCGCCTCGATCACCGGAAACGAGGCCGGGGGCGTGGCGACGGCCACGTAGCCGGCGTCCGCGCGGAATGCGGCCTCGGCGGCGAGGCAGACTGCCCCGGTCAGCCCGGGCGCCCCGCCGACGACCAGCACCGCCCCGGCGCTGTACTTCGTGTCGTGCGGTTGCTTGCGCGGAACGAGTCGCAGGATCTCCTCTGTGACGAGCTGGTGCTCCGTCTGCGCTGGTTCGAGCCCGATCTCGGCGACTTCGACCTCGCCCGCGTGGAAACGGCCGGGGCCAACCTCGAGCCCGACCTTCGGGCCGTGCATCGTCACGGTCACGTCGGCGTCCACGACGGCGCCCACGACCTCCCCGGTCGACGCGTCGACGCCCGAGGGCAGATCGACCGCGACGATGGGAACGCCGGCGCCGTTGATCTGCTCGATCCGGCCGGCGGCATCGTCGCGCGGCGCACCGTGGAAGCCCGTGCCGAACAGCGCGTCGATGACGACGTCGGCGCCGTCGAGCTCCTCGCCGGTCTCGCGCCCTGCCTCGGCGAGAACGCGCAACGCGATTCGGCCGTCGCCGCCGTTCGCACCCTTCCCGCAGACCGCGGCGATGCGGCGGGCGTCGGGATATCGCCGCAGCACCGTCTCCGCGACGGCACTGCCCGCTCGTTCCATCATCGCCTCGACGTCGTGGCCCTGCTCGGCGGCGCGCATCTCGTCCGCCGTGTAGAGCGGCCTCAGCATTAGCGCTCGTCAACCACCGCGACCGCGTTGGCGAGCTCGCGCGAGTGCGTCATCGAGAGGTCGATCGCGCCCTCGCCGACCTCCTGCGCCCAGCTCGCGACTCGGCCGCTCAGGCCGACGGACGGCTTCGGCCTGCCCGCGATCTCCACGTCGCGCCACGCGAATGCGCGTGCGACGCCGAAGCCGAGCGCCTTGCCGACGGCCTCCTTGCCGGCGAAGCGACCCGCGTAGCTCTGGGCGGGGTTCGGTCGCGAGTCACAGTAGGCCTGCTCGGCGGGCGTGAAGCAGCGATCGCGGAAGCGGGGGTAACGCTCGAGCGCTCGCCGGATGCGCTCGATCTCGATCAGGTCGACGCCGACCTTCATCCGTGCTCCTCCAGCCAGTCCGGCAGTTGCGCGATCGACGAGATGATGCCGTCCGGCCGGACGCGTGTCGCCTCGACGGCGTCCGGGCGGAACTTCCCGGTGCGGACGAGGATGGTGCGCATCCCGTGCTTCTGCGCGCCGGCGATGTCGGACTCGATGTCGTCGCCGACCATCCACGTCATGCCGGGGTCGGCATCGAGCGCCTGCAGCGCCGCCTCGAAGTAGGCGGTCGACGGCTTGCCGAGCACAATCGCCTCGATGTCGGCCGCGTACTCGAGGCCCACGACGAAGGCACCGGCGTCGAGGAGAGGACCCTGCTTCGTCTGCCACCACCGGTTCTTGTGCAGGCAGTACAGCTCCGCCCCTGCCTCGAGCTCGTGAAAGGCGCGGGCGAGGTTCATGAAGCTGAAGACGAGGTTCGTCTCGGGCGTCTCGTCCGCGCCGCCGACGAGAACCGCCTCCGCGTCCTCGCCGACGAGCTCCACACCCTCGAACTCGCCCACGATCGCGTGCATCGTGAGCGCAAGCACGCGCCGGCCGGCGAGCGCGGCGGCCGCGGCGCGCGGGGTCGTCTGGAGCTCCTCGTCGTCCAGCTCGATGCCCATCGCGCGCAGCTCCTCGGCGAGCGCGGCGCGGGGCTCCGTGGTGCTGTTGGTGACGAAACGCAGCCGGTGGCCGTCCGCACGTAGGCGGCTGACGGCTTCCGCCCCTCCCGGGATCGGCTCGTGGGAGACGTGGAAGACACCGTCGACGTCGAGGAGAATCGCGGCCATGGACGGCGAGTCTATGCGGCGGTGTCAAGTCTGCCTACGGCCCGGGCCTGCACACATCAGGCGACCCGCCTACGGGACCTAGCGAGAAGGCGCGAATGCGGATCGAACCTGACGTGAACAACACCTTCGTCGCCACTTTCGGGACGATGCCTGACGCGAAGCCGAGCCTCCGCAAGGTCAAGCTCGTTCTTTGTGCAAACTCGATGGCAACGACTCCAACAGGCATGTCGGGGTTCTCGTTGTAGATGCGGCCCAGCACGAGCCGATCGCGGTCGGCGGCGCTCACTGAGCCTGACGCGCGGTCAACGAGAAAGTCGCTGCGCACGCCGGCCGCCGGCAACCCCACCAACCGCCAGGGCGCGCCTCGCGTGGGGCATGTTCGAGAACAATGCCACCGATGGACGGCGAGTCTGTTCGGGTCACACGCTCCGTCGTTTTGCCGCTCTCGGAGGTGAGCTTCCGGTTCTCGCGGTCGAGTGGGCCCGGGGGTCAGCATGCACAGAAGTCGGAGACGCGGGTCGCAGCGGTGTTCGACGTCGAGGCCTCCACCGCCCTCACGGACGTGCAGAAGAAGCGCGTGATCGCTCGGGCGGGCCCGGTCCTCAGGGCGATCGCGCAGGATGAGCGCAGCCAGTTGCGGAACCGCGAGCTGGCCCTCGAGCGGCTCGTCGAGCAACTACGCGGCGCCCTGCGGGTGGAGCGCAAGCGCGTGGCGACCAAGCCGAGCGCCGCGGCCCGCGAGCGGCGGCTGGAGCAGAAGCGGCAACGCTCCCAGACAAAACGGCTCCGGAGGCCGCCGGGCGGCTGAAAGGACGGGCCGGGACGGCCCGCACCCGAACCGGCCCCTGTTTCGTTTATTCCTTTGAAAGCATGGCGCCGATCTCGGTTACCCTAGCTCCCCGAGATCCACCAGCAGCTGTCGTCGCGCTGGTCGGAGAGCACGACGCGTACTCGGCCGGGCGTCTCGACAGCGAGCTCGGGGTCCTGCTCGACGAGGGGCGCCGGGTCGTCGTCGACCTCCGCGATGCGGAGTTCATCGATTCGACGACGCTGAGCGCTCTGCTCCGCGCCCGCCAGCGGGCGGAAAAATCCACGCTCGGCTTCGCGCTCGTGCTCGCCGGACACGAGTTCACGCAGGTGCACCAACTGCTCGACCTGACCGGGCTCGGCTCGGCCTTCGCGATCTTCCCCACGCTCGACGACGCGCTCTCCGCAGCACGCTCCGGCCGCCACTCAGGTTCCGTCCGGTCTGCCGCGTAGCCTGCGCGGCGCATGGATCACGACCCGGTGCGCCGCGGCATCGCCGAGTTCGTCGGCACCTTCACGCTCATCTTCATCGGCGCCGGCTCCATCCTCGCGCTGACGACCCTTTTCCTGCCGGCGATCAACAGCACGCAGGCCCAGGGCGTGTACGGCGGCCTGACACTCGTCGCCGTCGCCTTCGCGCACGGTCTCGCAATCGCGGTAATGGTCTCGGCGGTGGGCCACATCTCGGGCGGGCATTTCAACCCGGCCGTCACGCTGGGGTTCTTCGTCACCAGGCGGATCGCGCCGGGGCTGGCGGTCGTCTACTGGAGCATGCAGCTCGCCGGCGCCACGGCCGCCGCCGCGCTGCTGCGCTGGTTCTTCGACGCCCGTACGCGGCAGTTGACGAACCTCGGCGCGCCCGGTCTCGGCGGCGGCATCGACCATTGGCAGGGGCTCGTGATCGAGCTGATCCTGACGTTCTTCCTCGTCTGGGTGGTCTTCGCGACCGCCGTGGATCCGGGCGGGGCTTTCAAGTCGATCGCCGGGCTGGCGATCGGGCTCACGATCACGCTGGACATCCTCATGGGCGGCCCGCTCACCGGCGCAGCAATGAATCCCGCCCGCGCCTTCGGCCCGCAGCTGATCGCCCGCCACTGGACCGACGCCTGGGTCTGGTACGTCGGCCCGTTCGTGGGAGGAGCCGTCGCAGCCCTCGCCTACGACTGGCTGTACCTCCGCCCACAACGCCCGGTGCCCGTCGGCCCGCCCGAGACGGGCGTGCTCGAGCCGCGGCCCGGCGAGACAGCCGCCTCGTAAAACGCTTAAACCCGCGCCGCGCGGATACAAGCGGCGGCGTGGCGACAGAAACCGACCTGATCATCCTCGACGGCTGCACGTTCTTCTACTCGGACGAGAACGGGGACGTCGACGCACAGCACGCCGAAGGCTTCTTCTACCAGGACGTCCGCCATCTCTCGAACTGGCGCGTTCTACTCGACGGCCACGAGCTCGAGCCGCTGACCAGCCGGCGGGTGGACTACTACTCGGCGCGCATCGTCGGCACGCCCCCGAAGCAGGGCGAGGGAGCGTCGCCGGTCTCGATCTGCCGTGACCGGTTCGTGACCGAGGGCGTCCATGAGGACGTCATGCTCGAGAACTTGTCCGACGACCCACACGACGTGAAGCTCGAGCTGAGCTACGGCTCGGACTTTGCCGACGTCATGGAGGCGCAGGACAAAAGCAACGGCGACGGCCGGAGCTGGGTCGAGACAACCGCCCGCTCGGCGACGCTCTGGCACGACCGGGACGGGTATCGCCGTGGCACCGTGCTGACGTTCAACCGGCAGGGGCGGGTGCTCAAGCGGCGGGCGACCTTCCACGTGCACCTGCGTCCGCGCGACACGTGGCAGCTCTGCGTCGACATCACGCCGATCGTGAACGGACACCGCAGGCCGCCGCTGCTGCGCTGCAACGCCTTCCACGGGCACGCGCGGAAGATGCCGATCAGCCTCGACGAATGGCTCGAGGAGGCGCCCGACCTGATCACCGGCAACGAGGCTCTCCAGCGGACGTATCGCCAGAGCGTCCTCGATCTGGCGGCGTTGCGAATCCGGCCCGACGACGTAAAGATCAAGTGGGCGATGCCCGGCGGCGGGCTGCCCTGGTTCATGACCGTCTTCGGCCGAGACAGCATCATCGCGGCGTACGAGGCCGTCCACATCCACTCCGAGCTCGCACGGGCGACGCTCGAGGCGCTGGCCGAGCTGCAGTCGACCGAATGGGACAGCTGGCGGGACGCCGAGCCGGGCAAGATCCCACACGAACTGCGCCGCGGCACGCTCGCCGCGACGGGCCGCATCCCCCATACGCCCTACTACGGCTCCCACGACTCCACGCTGCTCTGGCTGATCCTGCTCGACGAGTACGAGCGCTGGTCCGGCGACACGAGCTTCGTCCGGTCGATGGAGAAACACGCGCGCGCGGCGCTGCAATGGCTCGAAGGCCCAGCCGACCTGGACGGGGACGGCTACGTCGAGTACCGCAAGCGCTCCGACTCGGACAGGGCGCTCGACAACCACTGCTGGAAGGACTCGGCCAGGTCGATCCTCTTCGCGGACGGCCGGCAGGCGGAGCCCCCGATCGCCGTCTGCGAGCACCAGGGGTACGCCTACGACGCGCGGCTTCGCACGGCGCGCCTGCTCCGCAAGGTGTGGGACGACGAGGCCGAGGCCGAGCGGCTCGAACAGGCTGCCGCCGAGCTGAAGCGCCGCTTCAACAAGGATTTCTGGAGCACGTCGCGTCGCCACTACGTGCTCGCGCTCGACGGCGAGAAGAACCAGGTCGACTCGATGACGTCCAACGTCGGCCAGCTCCTGTGGAGCGGCATCGCCGACGAGCGTCGCGCCGCAGCCACCGTCCGCCGCCTCCTGCGCGACGATATGTTCAGCGGCTGGGGTGTCCGCTCGATGTCCTCCGAGGACGGAGGCTACAACCCGCTCGAGTACCACACCGGCACCGTCTGGCCGCACGACACGGCGATCGTCGCGGAAGGCATGCGCCGCTACGGCTTCAGGGACCAAGCCGCGAAGCTGTGCCAGGCGCTGCTCGACGCGGCGGAGGCGTTCGCGAGCCAGCTGCCGGAAGTGTTCGCGGGCTTTCGGCGGGACGGTAGCGGCGTGCCGGTCGAATATCCGGACGCGCTGAAACCGCAGGCCTGGGCTGCGGGAGCGCCGCTGCTGGCGCTGCGCACGCTGCTCGGCGTCGACGTCGTCGACGGACGCCTGCGGTCACGGCCCGCCGAGTCGAGCACTCTGGGAAAGCTCAGGCTCAGCGGGATCGCGGTGCGCGGGAAGCGCGTCGACAGCCCGTAGCGGACCGGGCTACTCGACGGTGACCGTCTTCGCCAGGTTCCGCGGCTGATCCACGTTCAGCCCGCGGAGCCTCGCGATGCGATACGCCAGCAGTTGCAGGGGGAGTATCGCGAGCACGGCCTGCAGGAAGGCAGGCGTGCGTGGCACGTAGATGACGTCGTCGGCGTGATGCTGGATGTCCTCGTTGCCGTCCGTCGCGATCGCTACCACCTGCGCGCCGCGCGCCCGCACTTCCTGGATGTTCGACACGACCTTGTCGTAGACGACCTGCTGGTCGGTTGCGACACAGATGACCGGAGTATCCGCGTCGAGGAGGGCGATCGGGCCGTGTTTCATCTCGCCCGCCGAGTACGCCTCCGTCGGGATGTACGAGATCTCCTTCAGCTTCAGCGCCCCCTCGAGTGCAACCGGCAGCCCGATGTGGCGGCCGAGATAGAGGAAGAACGGCTTCTGATAGTGCCGCTCCGCGATCTCCTCGATCGGATGGTTGCCGTCGAGGAACTGCTCGATCTTCTCCGGCAGGTCGTAGAGCTCCTCGAGGATGAACTCGACCTCTTCCTCCGGCAGCGTGCGCCGGACCTGTGCCAGCTTGAGCGCAATCAGCGACAGCAGCGCGACCTGCGCGGTGAACGTCTTCGAGGCGGCGACGCCGATCTCGAGGCCCGCGCGCGTGTACAGCACCGAGTCGACCTCGCGGGTCACCTGGGTGCCGAGCTGGTTCGTGATCGCCAAAGTCCGCGCACCTTGTTGGCGGGCGAGCTGCATCGCGGCGATCGTGTCGGCGGTCTCGCCCGACTGAGTGATCCCGATCACGAGCGTGTCCCTCGAGAGAACCGGATTGCGGTACCGCCACTCGCTCGCGATGTCGGGCTCGACCGGGACACGCGCCCACTCCTCGATGATGTACCGCCCCACAACGCCGGCGTGATACGCGGTCCCGCACGCGACGATGACGATGCGGCCGAGGTTCTGGATCTCGAGCTCCGTCAGGCCGATCCCGTCGAGGACAAGCTTCCCGCGACGAGCGCGGTCGCCGATCGTCTCGCGCACGGCGGCCGGCTGCTCATAGATCTCCTTCAGCATGAACGTCTCGTAGCCGCCCTTCTCGGCGACCTCGTCGTCCCAGTCGATCGGCTCGACCTCCTTGTGCTGGACCTCGCCCTCGTCAGTGAAGAAGCGCGCGCCTTCGGGTGTGATCGCGACGACCTCCCCCTCGTCGATCAGCTGCACACGCCGCGTCTCGGCGAGGAACGCCGCGACCGCCGACGCGAGGAACATCTCCCCCTCGCCCACCCCGACGACGAGCGGGCACTGCCGGCGCGCACCGACGAGCAGATCCGGATGGTCGTTGTGGATCACGACGAACGCAAAATGGCCCTCGAGCTCGCGGTAGGCGGCGCGGACGGCCTCGACCAGGTCACCGGCGTAGTGGCGTTCGACGAGGTGCGCCACGACCTCCGCGTCGGTCTCGGAGCTGAAGGTGTGGTCCTCGGCCGCGAGCGACTCCTTCAGCTCACGGAAATTTTCCACGATGCCATTGAGAACGACGGCGACGCTGCCGTCCTCACAGCCCGTCAGCGGATGCGCGTTGAGTTCCGTGACGGCACCGTGGGTCGCCCAGCGGGTGTGCCCGAGCCCGTGGTTCGAGACGGAGCCGTTCGAGCCGGCCGAGCCCGCCGTTCTCGCGCAGCGCGATTCCGGCGGAGTCGTAGCCCCGGTACTCGAGGCGCTCGAGCCCGTGCAGCAACAAGTCCTTGGCGGGCCTATTACCGACGTACCCAATGATCCCGCACACCCGAAGCTCCTCTCGATCGTCCTCCGGAAACAGCAAAAGCCCGGCTGGTGGTTCCGTCCCTTCGTCGGGCCGGTCAGCCGAGCTCTCGTCGCACGAGAGCTGCGATGCTAGCACAGAGGGTGGCCGCCTCCGCCTCGTCCCGGGCCTCCGCCAGCACGCGCACCACCGGCTCTGTTCCCGATCCACGAACAAGTACACGCCCACGTCCTTCGAGCTCCTCGTTGTGCTCCGCCACGGCCTCGAGCACTGCCGGTGAGAGGTTCTTGCGGCGCACGCGCACGTTCTCCTTCACCTGCGGGTGGCGCCGCATGACCGCGGCCGCCTCCGCGAGGCTGCGCCCTTCGAGCGCCTCGCAGAGCAGGAGGGCGGCAACGAGACCGTCGCCTGTGACGTGACCGTCGAGATAGATGATGTGTCCCGACTGCTCCCCGCCGAGCTTCCCCCCGGTCGCGCGGATCGACTCGAGCACATAGCGGTCGCCGACCTCTGCCGTGACGTGCGTCTCGATTCCGTGCTCGGACATCAGCTCGTGGAAGCCGCCGTTCGTCATCGGCGTCACGGTCACCGAGGGCACGCGCAGGTGCAACGCGAGCGTCGCGACGATCTGGTCGCCGTCGACCACGGCGCCGCCCGCGTCCACGGCGAGCATCCGGTCGCCATCGCCGTCGAATGCCACGCCGAGGTCGAGCCCGTCGCGGACGACGACCTGCTGCAGCGCCCGCAGGTCGGTCGCACCGCAGCCGACGTTGATGTTGTGCCCGTCCGGCTCGTTCCCGATCGTCGTCACCTGGGCGCCGAGCTGCTCGAACGCCTTTGGTGCGAGACCGGAATAGGCGCCGTTCGCGCAGTCGACGCCGATACGTAGGCCGGTAAGGTCCGAGCCGAAGCGCTCTAGCACGTGCTCGAGGTAGCTGTCGGTCGCGACGCCGACCTCGTCGATGTCGCCGCCGTCCGTCCCCGGCCGGTCGAGGAGCGCCTCGATCTGCTCCTCCTGCCCGTCGGTCAGCTTCTGGCCATCGCGCTCGAAGAACTTGACGCCGTTGTACTCGGGTGGGTTGTGCGACGCGGTGATCACGCAACCGAGGTCGAGTGTCAGCAGCGCGACCGCGGGCGTGGGCAGCACGCCGGCGACGACGGCATTGCCGCCGACGGACGCGATGCCGCGCGCGAGCGCGGCTTCGAGCTCGACACCGGATGCGCGTGTGTCGCGGCCGACGAAGATGCGCCCGCGGCCACACCACAGCGTCGCGGCGCGGCCGAGCCGTTCCACGAGATCAGCCGTCAGGTCCTCGCCGACAACGCCACGGACGCCGTCCGTGCCGAAGTACTGTCGCGTCACCTAGCGCCCCTCCCAGCAATGCCCGCCGGCGCCTGGCCCGCGATCACGCGGCGCCAGAGTCCACCCTCGCTCTTACCAAGGCTGCCCAGCCTTGGCCGCGAGCGAGTGCGGCCTCAGGCTTGGTGCTCGCGACCCAAGAGCTCAACAGCATCACTGGAAGGGGCGCTACCGCTTGCTGAACTGCGGCGCCTTGCGCGCCTTGTGCAGCCCGGCCTTCTTGCGCTCGACGATCCGGGCGTCACGCGTTAGGAAGCCGGCACGCTTGAGCGGCACGCGCAGCTCGGGATCGGACTCGACGAGCGCGCGGGCGATGCCGTGACGGACAGCGCCGGCCTGACCGCTCGGGCCACCGCCGTGCACGCGCACGCGGATGTCGTAGGTCCCTTCGACCCCTGCGACCTGCAGCGGCGCCAGCGCGATCGTGCGATGCGCCTGGCGCGGAAAGTAGTCCTCGATCGTGCGACCGTTGAACCAGGTCGTGCCGTCGCCCGGCCGCAGGATCACGCGAGCGACCGACGTCTTGCGCTTGCCGGTGCCGCGGTACTGGGCGAGCTGGCTCATGCGTCCTCCCACTTGAGCGGCTTCGGTGCTTGCGGCCCGTGCGGATGCTCCGGGCCGGCGTAGATCTTCAGCTTGGTGATCTGCTGACGTGCAAGCCGGTTGCGCGGCAGCATGCCCTTGACGGCCTTGCGCAGGACTTCCTCGGGGCGCCGGTCGAGCTGCTCGCGCAGCGTGCGGCTGCGCAGCCCACCCGGATAGCCGGAGTGGCGGTAGTAGCGCTTCTGGTCGAGCTTGTTGCCCGTGACCCGGATCTTCTCCGCGTTGACGACCACCACGAAGTCGCCCGTGTCGACGTGCGGCGTATAGGCCGGCTTGCCCTTGCCACGGAGCGTGTCGGCGATGCGCGTCGCGAGACGCCCGAGCGTCTGCCCTTCGGCGTCGACGACGTACCAGTCTCTGGCGATTTCTCCGGGCTTTGCGCTGTAGGTCTTCATTCCGTCAAAAAGGCGGACCTAGGGGCGTCCGCCGGCGGCGAATCGTAGCAGCCCGGCGCGGAATTCGGCCGCGCCGCCATGGGCCGGATGGCGGATGTACGAGGCCCCGGTGACCTCGGCGGCGAGCCGTCCGACGGCGAGAATCCGGCGTCCGGCGGCGACTTCCTCGAGAAACGGGCGCGAGGCCTCGACCTCCGCGGGCGACGGGCGCCGGTTCGAGGTCGGGGTGCCCGGGTGCGTCGGAACGACGTTCCAGCAGAGCACCTCGAGGCCGAGCTCCGCCAGTGTCCGCTGGACGATCGTGGCCGTCGCCTCGGCCGGCCCGGCGCCGGTGAGCTGCCGCTCCGAGGTGAACGGGATTCCCGAGACGCGGGCGCCGCGGTACCCGGCCGCCTCGCCGACGAGCAGCAACGGCGCTCCGGCGTGGGCCTCGAGGTACGCCCGCAGCCGGGCGCGGCGAACGCCTGCGCCCCTCCCTTCGCCGTAGAAGTTGAACGTCGCCCCGATGCGGGTCGAGGCGAGCCGCGCCACGAACCTTTCGGCGTGCACGGCGTCACTATGCTGATGCGCGTGAGAGGACGCTTTGCGGCGCTCGCCGCCCTCTGCGCCGGGGTCTGTGTCACGAGCGCCCAAGCCGCTCCGCCGCCGCAGGGATTTCAGCCGGACGCCGCGTTCGCGGCGAGCTACGCACAGCGCAGTGTGGTCAGTGTCCCGGCGACGACGCAGCGCGTGAGCTGCTACGCGCCCGAGGTGCTGTACCCGGCGAGCCTGGCGCCGTCACAGGGATATCCGGACGGCGGCGTGACGCCCTGCACGGGTGCGGCGACGACCGGCGAGCTGAACGGCCCGTTCCCGACGCAGGACGTGTCGAACCCGCCGCTCCGCGCGAAGGACTTCTCCGAATCCGACCTTCATGTCGACCCCACGAGCCCGCGGCACCTGATCGCGGTCAGCAAGTGGTTCGTGAACGTCGAGGGCTACAACCACCTGACCGGGTTCTACGAGTCGTACGACGGCGGCGCCACCTGGCCGCAGCAAGGGCACATCCCCGGGTACGAGGGCTGGACGGACAACTCCGATCCGGTCGGGGCGTTCGACCCGTGGGGGAACTTCTACGCGGTCGTCCTGCCGTACATGTTCGGCTACCTCAGGGACGGGGAGCACTTCTTCCTCTCCCCGGACGTGAACCCCTCGCTGCCCAGGTCCGGCCTCGGAATCGCTGTGCGTCCGCGCGGCGCGGTGACCCCCGCGTCCTGGAACGTAATGCACAACGGGACACAGGACATGGTGGCGCGGACGCCGTTCAACGGCTCGTCCGTGTTCGACAAGCAGTGGCTCGCCGTCGACATGAACCCGCGCAGCCGTCACTTCGGCCGCGTGTACGTGTCGTGGGCGATCGGCACCGGCGACCAGGGGCTCCGCGTGTACGTCTCGTACGCGGACGCGCGGCGCAACGCGACGCACACGAACTGGTCGCGGCCGAGGCAGATTCTGCAGCAGACGCCGGGGATCGGCGAGAACGGGTCACTTCCACACGTGACCCCGGACGGGCGCGTCTGGGTGGCGACGTCGAGCACACGGGGGCTCGGCGCCCCGTACACGATGTCGTTCACGTCCTCGCGTGACGGCGGTCGGACGTGGGCGCGACGGCGCGTGATCGTCCGACACAACATCGGCGGGTACAGGAACACCACGTTCCGCGCCGCGTTCGGCGAGGCCTTCAACGTCGGGCCGCGCAAGGTGGGTCGGTTCTATCCGCTGTATGCGGTCTACGAGAACACGGGCGGGGACGGGTTGACCAAGCTGTTCATTCGGGCGTCCTTCGACGGCGGCAGCCACTGGCGGACGCCGTTGCAGGTGGACGACAGCTCGGCCGAAGGAGAGGCGCTGCAACCGGGGATCGCCGTCGCTCCCAACGGACGCGTCGCCGTCGCCTTCTACGACCGGCGATTGCCCTGCCCGGCGCGCGACACGCCGGAGGCGTCGATCGCCGGGCTCCCGTTCGATCCACGGATGCCGTACGGCCGTGCGAACTACTGCATCAACGCGGCGATCCAGTTCTACACGGCGCGGCTGAAGCCGCTCGGTCACAACGTGCGGCTGTCGGCGCACACCTGGGACCCTCAGCTGTCCTCCCCCCGGCCAGAGTGCATCTGCTCGCCCGACAGCTTCATCGGCGACTACTTCGGCGTCGACTCGCGCGGCGGCTTCACGTACACGTCGTCCGTCGAGACGTACAACGCGGCGGGGGAGAACCCCGGGTACCACCAGCAGCAGCTGGTGTCGAAGCTCAGGACGCCGTAAATGGACGCGCGGGCAGAGCCCGTCCTCTAAAGCGGGCACCGCAAGCGTCGCCCTAGCAACGCTCCCAATGGACGAGATCGTCTACGGGCTTGCGCGCCTGCGTGAAACGGCTGGTGAGCCCGTTCCAGCTGGAGTCGTCGGCGGGCTTGCCGATCGTGATGCAGCAGGCGACATCGACGTCGTCCGGGATGTCGAGCAGCTCCTTGAACGGGGCGATCGCCTCGACGAATACGCCTAAGAGCCCCGCGGCATAGCCCTCGTCGATGGCGGCGAGCAGGATCAGCATCGCGGCCGCGCCAGCGTCGAAATGCCAGTACGGGATCGGCCATTCGATCTCGCGGCCGTCGATCAGCTTGTCGGGCTTCCGGTAGCGGTCGTGATAGTCGTCCTCCCGCACGCCGACGACGATCAGCACGGGTGCTGCGTCGACCCAGCCGCGGCTGTCGAGCAGCTCCGCCAGCTCACGCCGCTTGTCGGCGTCCGTGACGACGATGAGCCGCTGACCCTGGCTGAAGCCGGCGCTCGGCGCTCGGCGTACGGTTCCGACGATGCGCTCGATCGTGGCGCGGTCGATCTGCTCGGGCTCGTACGCCCGCACCATCCGGCGACGCTCGAGGATCTTCCGCAGCTCCACCGGGCGAGAATACGCCGCGTGATCCGCCGTCGCGTCGTCGTCCACGGGCACGTCCAAGGCGTGTTCTTCCGCGACTCCGTGCACAGGCTGGCGCAGCAGCACGGCGCCAGCGGCTGGATCGCAAACCGGTGGGACGGAACG
>VAXY01000229.1:0-2936 GCA_005885085.1 Actinomycetota bacterium
GAGCAGCTCCAGCCGGAACTTGTGCTTCTCGTTCGTCTGATCCCAGGGAATCTGGAACAGCGCCGCGACGAAGAACCCGAACGGCCCTTGCGCGTTCATCATCGACCAACCGCCCCCGATCACGTCCAGCTTGCCCGCCGCCACACGCGCGAAGTCGGCCAGGAGCAGAGTCACCTTCATCCTTGCGGGAGCTTCCCACGTCACGGCTAGGCTGAACGCGTGAGCCGCGGGGCTTACCTGCTCGACCTGGGGCGCGTCCCCTACCAGGAGGCCTGGGATCTCCAGCGCTCGCTCGCCGGCGCGGTTTCGCAGGGCGCGATTCCCGACACCGTGATCTTCCTCGAGCACCCGCCCGTTGTCACGCTCGGACGCCGAGCGGACGAGCTGGAGCTGCACGTGCCCGAACACGCCGAGGTGGACGTCGTCGAGACGGACCGCGGCGGCAAGTCGACGTACCACGGCCCGGGCCAGCTGGTCTGCTACCCGATCCTCGACCTCAAACGTCACGGAAAGGACGTCAAGAAGTACGTGCACGACCTCGAGGCGGCGCTGATTCGCACCCTCATGGCGCTCGACATCGAAGCGACGCGTCTCGAGGGCCTCACCGGCGTATGGCTGCAGCGGCCGCCGCGGAAGATCGCGTCCATCGGCGTGCACATCTCCCGCTGGGTGACGACGCACGGCTATGCGCTGAACGTCGACCTCGACCCGTCGCCGTTCACGGAATGGATCACCGCCTGCGGGCTCGAGGACGCGGCGTTCACGACGATCGGGCGCGAGCTCGGGCGAGCGATCGCAGTCGACGACGTGCGTCCGTTCGCGCACGCAGCGCTCGCCGAGGTGTTCGACCTACAGCTCGAGCCGTTGCCGACCGAGGACGGTCACGGCCTCTGGGAGCAGCCGATTCATCAGCAGCTGGCCGACGCGAGCGTCGCACGGACGAACGCCACCGTCTCGTCGTAACCGCAGTCTTCCCTGGCTACAGCGCGTCTGATCAGGCTGTGCCATTCCGGCTCGAGCTGTGCCAGCGCCCACTCGGCCGCGGCCGGCTTCGAGACGACATCGTCGCAGTCGAGCGTGTAGCGCACGCGACACATCGTCACGACCGCGTATGCCTGGTACGGAGGCTCGAACAGCCAGGCCGGCGACTGCGCGAGCATCGGCGCCCACCAGGTGGTGAGCACGTGGCAGACGCCCCACCGCAATTGCTCGGCGTCGATGTGATCGATCAGCTCGCGCAGCGGCGGCCCGAGGAGAACCACACCGCACTTCCGCAGCACGTAGCGGTGAATGACCGTCTCGCCGCCGTGGTGGTCGACGAACAGCCGTCCACCGCGTGACTCGATGTGCGGATGCATGACACGCGCCGAGTCGTACCGCCGTACGACGTCACGAGGGAGATAGCTGCCGTCCAGCCGGTCGCCGAGCGCGCGGTGGAGGCCGTCCAACCGCTCGACGTCGTGCACGCCGAGGTCGCGTTCGGAGACGACGAGGAAGTCGATGTCGCTCTGCCCCGGATCGAAGGTCCCGAGGGCGAGCGAGCCATGCAGGTACACACCCACGAGCTCGTCGCCCAATAGCTCCGTGAGCCCGCCCACGAAGCCGTCGAGCGTGCGCTCGACGTCAGGGAAGCCAGCCGTCGCGGTAACGCGCGGGCTGCCGCGGCGTGAAGCGCGCGTACGCCTCCTCGGGAATCGTGGTCTCGACATCGACGCCGGCGTTGTGCCTGCGCGCCGCGTCGTCCACCGGGTAGCCGCCCAAGTCGGGGCCGTCCTGATGCTGGCGGGCTCCGACGGCGACCACCACGCACGGGCCGTCGCCGGCGCCGACGATCACGTGATTCATGCCGGCCGGGCAGTGGACGAAATCCCATTGACGCAGCGGCCTCTCCTCCCCCTCGGCGATCAGCAGCGCCTCGCCGTGGACGACGAGGAAATCTTCCTGGTCGGCTTCCCAGTGGTACATGGACATCGGGTTTCCCGGGCCCAGCACGAAGAGGTTGATCCCGACCTGCTCGAACTCCGGTTCACCTTCGAAGAGACAGACCAACCCGCGCTCGCCGCGGTCGTACCAGCGCGCGGCCCGCGCGTTGAGCACGAACCAGCCGGGCCCTGCGGGGGCGAGACCCTCGTCGACCTGCTCGAGCGGGGCTTCGGGAACCATCGGATCCATAGACTGACAAAGATGGAGTCGTCGCTGCCGGTTGCCGAGCGGCCCCGCCGCCCCGAGTGGATGAAGGTCCGCGCGCCGAGCACCGACTCGCGCTACTACGACGTCAAGAAGCTCATCCACGGCGCGAGTCTGCACACGATCTGCGAAGAGGCGCGCTGCCCGAACATCGGGGAGTGCTGGGGGCGCGGCACTGCGACCTTCCAGATCCTCGGCGACACCTGCACACGGGCCTGCCGCTACTGCTACGTCCACAGCGGCAAGCCGGAGACCCCGCCCGACCCGCTCGAGCCGCTCCGGCTGGCCAACGTCGCGGCCCGCATGGAGCTGAAGCACGTCGTGGTCACGTCCGTCGACCGGGACGACGTCCCGGACCGTGGCGCCGGGCACTACGCGGCGACGATTCGCGCGCTGAAGGCGAAAGTGCCGCACGCCTCGGTCGAGGTGCTGACGCCCGACTTCCTCGACGTCGAGGAGGAGGCGCTCCAAACCGTCCTGGCCGCGCAGCCGGACGTCTTCAACCACAACATCGAGACCGTGCGACGTCTGCACGCACGCATGCGCGGGGCCAAGGCCAGCTACGACAAGGCCCTCTGGCTCCTGCAGCGCGCGAAGGAGATCGCGACCTACCCCGTGCTGACCAAGTCCGGGATCATCGTCGGGCTGGGAGAGACGAACGACGAGGTCGTCGAGACGATGCACGACCTCCGCGCCCACGACGTCGACGTCGTCACGATCGGCCAGTACCTCCAGCCGAGCCCGAAACA
>VAXY01000229.1:2953-3408 GCA_005885085.1 Actinomycetota bacterium
CCCGAAACATGCACGGATCGACCGCTGGGTCCATCCCGACGAGTTCGGGTGGTTCCGCGAGCAGGGCGAGGCGCTGGGCTTCGGCTCCGTCTTCTCCGGGCCGCTCGTACGATCGTCGTACCGGGCCGACGAGCAGCGACATGCCGCGGCCGAGGGCCGCGGCGCAGTCGCGTATTAGCAGCTAGGGCAGCGAGACGTAGTTCGACAGGAAGCTCCGCGCGGAGTCCTGGTCGAGCCGGTACGCACCGGACGTGCCCTTGCAGTACTTCGTCCCGAACGAGATATCTGCGACGAGGTAGGTCGGTCCCGAATCGCTCGTGTGGAACACTGGCCCGCCCGAATCGCCGAAGCAGATGCCGCCGCCGCCGGTGCCGTTGCCGCCGGAGTCGGTCATGGTCACCTGGTAGCCGTCGGAGATGTGGCTGCGCAGATTGGTGAGCTGGTTGGAGCCGACG
>VAXY01000229.1:3423-4491 GCA_005885085.1 Actinomycetota bacterium
ACGCCGTAGCCGACAAGCGTGAAGCTCACGTCCTGCTGGCCACGCTTTGTCGCCAGCGCGTCGAGATACCCGCGCGGGGCAATCGTCGCGTGGCCCAGGCTCGCCATCGACCGGTCGAGCACGACGACACCCATGTCGTGGGTATTCGGCAAGGTGAGGAAGCCGTTCCAGCCCGGATGCGGATGAGGCGTCCCGCCGACGTCGCCCTGGCACGGATAGCCGGTGTAGCCGGCACACGAGGAACCGTCCGACGGGTAGTCGCCGCGGGGGATCGGGCCGGCGCCGAACCAGATCTCGGCGTGATCAGGAGCGATGCCCAGGGCAGGGTCGATGCCGGTGCAGTGGCCGGCGGTGACATAGACATCGGCGGAAACCAGCGTGCCGGAACAACGCCAGAGCGGCACGCCGTGGTAGTAGTACTCGGACATCCCGACGTACGGGTGACCATTCCCGTCAGGGGTGCCGCCTTGGACGGCGCCCGCCGGAGCAGTCAAAACAGCGACGACCGCTGTCGCGGCCGCAATCGCAGTCAGCAATCGTCCCACGGTGGTACTCCCCAGTTGAAGTGACCTAGGCCTACCGACAACGTCGGCAAGCGCGGGGTCTTACTTGAGGGTAGAAGCGTCTATGAGGGATCCTGGCTCAGCGGATACCGGTATCGATCGAGAAATCGACCTGGGTCAGCCGCCCGGCGTAGACCCGGACACGGTTCGGCTCGAGCTTGCGATCGATCGAGGCGGCGGCAGGCCGCCTGACCGCGTAGAGCCCGGCCGATAGCCGCAGCCGGTAGCGGCCCTGCTCGTCGGTCACGACGCGCCCGACCACCCGGTCGTTGTGGGAGAAGAGCAGGGTCACGTCCTTCGCCGGCTCGTCGCAGGGCTGCTCCGCCACACACACCGGCGTGATCGGCCCGCGGGTCACCAGGCCGGCCAGCCAACCCCGGCGCACTGTCGCCTGGGCGCCGGCCACGAGGACCAGCGCGATGGTCGCCATGAGGGCGAGGACTCGCATCGGCACACATGGTAGACGCACGAGAAGGGCCGGCCTTGCGGCCGGCCCTTCTCCACT
>VAXY01000229.1:4506-5101 GCA_005885085.1 Actinomycetota bacterium
GTGCTCTGGCCTACGGAGTGAACTTGCTGATCCGCGTCGACCAGTTGCCGAGCGCCGCCCGAACACCCGGGCCGTGGCTTGCGCCACCACAGGTGCCCAGCAGGTTGTCGCCCGAGCCACCCGCGAAGAACGGGCCGCCCCAGGTCGTGTAGTCGCACGCGTGGGCGATGTACTCGCTGGCGATCCAGACCGAGTTGCCGTCCACGGCCGCGGCGCCGTAGTCGCCCCAGCGCGAGCGAAGGGGGTTGGGGAAACGCTGCTGTTTGTAGCCGGAGAAGCCGTCGTCCGCGGCTGCGCCGAGGCCACCTGTGACATCGCTCCACTCGCCGACGCCTGCGAGCGCGTCGATCGGAGCGTACGCGGCGCTCGGATACGTGGCGTCACCCGTATCGGTGAACGCCATCACGCCGCGACCACTCGCAGTCACACCGATTGCCGGATAGGTGAAGTCGTGCCCAGTAGCGCCGAGGTAACCGGACATGACGAGCTTCCCCGCGCCCGGGTTCACGATGTACCAGGCAATACCGGCGCGCTGGGCCCCACCATCTGGATTGAGCGCTGTATCGAGCGCGCCCCACAGCTTGCCGTTCGCGAA
>VAXY01000023.1:0-11881 GCA_005885085.1 Actinomycetota bacterium
TCGGGCTGATCTGGGAATCCCGAGGCACCCTGTACGTCACGCGAGACGGCGGGAGCCACTGGACGGCGAAAACTCGGCTCGCCATGCCAGAGCTGGATTTTGGCGGCGGCGGCGCCGCCTTCGCCGGCGGCCGCGGTCTGGTCCTGCTCGGCCGCGGCGGGGGCGCTGGGCGGTTGCTTGCAACGGCCGACTACGGGCGCACGTGGCGTCTCGTCCATCGCTGGCCGTAAGTCGCGACCGCGCTCATGACCTGCCGCGGCAATCTTCTCCGCGACGTCGCGAGCGCCTCGCGCAGCGCGCCGGTCGCGTCGGTGAAAACGCCTTCGCCGTGCCCGCACAGGATCGCCTCCGGCTCGACGGGGAGTGACGGCGGGCGCAAACGCAGCAGCGGATGCGCTCCGAGCCGCTCGTCGCCCGCGCAGAAGTAGCGGGCAGTCCCGAGCGCATCGGCACAGACGAGCACGCGCTCGCCCGGCCACCAAAGCGCGACTTCCTTCCAGGTTCGGCTGAATCGCACTGTCAGGAAGTCGAACGGTCCGACCGGCTCTTGGGGCACGACGTGATGCGCGCAGCCGAGGCGGTTCGCCCACGCGACGCAGTCACGCCTGTGGCGATCGAGCAGCTGGATCACACCGGCCGGTGCGCCGGCCGCGCGCACACGCTCCTCGACTCCGCCGCCCGCGACCGGGTCGACCAGCCAGACGCGTCCCTCCGCGACGAGCGCGTGGGAGCAGCGCTGCAGGAACTCGTGCTGGATCCAGCCGAAGCCGGCGTGGAACTCGTCTACCGCTTCCACAGCTCGGCCCAGCGGTCGAAGCCGGGGAAGTCCTTCGCGCGCGCGGCGCTGATCAGCTCCTCGACGTCGAAGGGAATGCGGCGGAACTCGACCGCGAGGTTCTCGTCGTCGACGAGGGCGTACTCGCTGAACGGCTCGAACGGCACCCGGTCGAGTGGCTCTTTGTGCTCCCACACGAGCCCCACACTCCCGACGCTGAACCAGAGCACTCGTCCGACGCGGCGCAGCCACTGCAGGTGCACATGACCCGTGGCGACGGCGTCGGCGTCTGCGTCGGCCAGCGCACGTTCGACGTCTTCGAGCGGCGTCGCCGGCAAGATAACGTCCTCGTTCGAGCTTGGCGTTGCGTGGCAGCAGACGAGGCGTCCCGCATTGACCGTCGGCTCGAAGCGCCGAAGGAACGCGAGGCCGTCGCTGCCCAGCTGTTCGCGCGACCAGTGCGCGGTGGTGAGCAGGCGCTGACGCTGCTCCTCGTCCTCGGTCTCCTCCGCACCGAAGTCGAGCGTGAGCAGATAGTCGTCGGAGTTCCCGTACACGCATGGGCAGTCGAGCTCCTGCAACAGGTCGACGCATTCGCGCGGTTGCGGCCCACCCTGCGCGACGTCACCGAGCGACACGATCAGGTCAGGCTCGTGCGCCTCCAGGTCGGCGAGGGCAGCGCGGAACGCGACCGCGTTGCCGTGCAGGTCGGAGACGAGTGCGATGCGCACGTGGCGGAGCTTATGGCCGCCCCGTACACGGCGAGCTCCTCCGCAATCCCCGGCTCGGGAACGTAGAGATGGACCGGGTACGCGTGCGACGCCCGCCAGCCGCCCTCAGTCTGCAGGACGTGACCCCAGAGCGTGACCTCGCCGAGGATCCTGCATACCGTCCCGGGCTCGTCACGGCCGCGCGCATACGAAAGCGCATCCACCGGGTCGCGCGCCGCGTGGAAGCCGCAGTTGCACGCCGCGCCCGGCACCGGGTGCGCCCCGACGGACGCGGCGAACGGATCCTCGTGCAGCCGGCATTCGGCAACGACCGGAGCGCCGGCCAGCCAGACGAGATCGTGCAGGACGGAGCCGAGCCTGAGCCCGCCGCGCGTCTCGACCACGGTCCAGGCCCGCCAGCCGGTGACGGGACGACTGCTCTCGCGAAGTGCGCGTCCGGTCTCCATCAGCGCGCCTTCGCAAACCGGGTGTCGGCCGGCTGGATGACCTCGTCGACGAGCCCGTACGCGACGGCGTCGTCCGGCGTCATGAACCGGTCGCGGTCGATGTCCTTCATCACCTGCTCGAGCGGCTGGCCCGAGTGGCGCGAGATGATCTCCGCCATCCGGCGCGTCATCTCGAGGATCTCCTTGGCCGCGATCTGGATGTCCGCGGGTGAGCCGCGGAAACCGCCCGACCCCTGGTGGATCATCACCTTGGCGTTGGGGAGCGCGAAGCGCTTGCCCGCCGCGCCGCCCGAGAGAATCATCGCCGCCGCCGACATCCCCATGCCCGTGCAGATCGTCTGCACATCCGGCCTCACGTACTGCATCGCGTCGTAGATCGCCATGCCCGCGTACGACGACCCGCCGGGTGAGTTGATGTAAAGCGAGATGTCCTTGTCCGGGTCCTCGGCCTCGAGAAACAGCAACTGCGCCGTGATCACATTGGCGATGCCGTCCTCGACCTCCTGGCCGAGGAACACGATGCGCTCCCGCAGCAGGCGCGAATAGATGTCGAAGGAGCGTTCGTAGCGGCCGTCCTGCTCGACGACCATCGGAATCAGTGGCATTCCCGCCTCCTGTTAAAGTGCAACCGTTAGGTTGCGCCAGTATACGCAACCCACGGGTTGCGGATTGGAGGAGTCGTGGAAGTGACCCGCGAGATCGTGTTTCCCGTCCCGCCTGACGAGGTGTGGGAAGCGCTGACGGATCCCGACCAGCTCGAGGAGTGGTTTGCGAACGACGTCGAGCTCGACCCGAGGGAGGGCGGCGAGGGTGTCTTCCGCTGGGACGACGGCGAGGAGCGGCACGCGACCGTGATCGAGGCTGCTCCGGGCGAGCGGCTCGTCCTCGACTGGGACGACGACGGCACCGTCGAGCTGACACTCGAGGAGGTCGAGGAGGGCACGCGCCTGCTCGTGCGCGAGTCGACCCCGGAGTTCTCGACGGCTCTGGAGCTTCGCGCACTTGCCCTGACACACGCGTGACGGATCCCACGGGGCGCGTCTTCGACGCGCTCGCCGATGCGAACCGGCGCTACGTGCTGGAGGCGCTGGCCGAACGCGAGACTGCGACCGCGACCGAGCTGGCCGCGGAGCTACCGGTGACCCGGCAGGCGGTGGCGAAGCACCTTGCCGCGCTGAACGAAGCCGGCCTCGTCGAGAGCCGTCGAGAGGGCCGCGAGACGCGCTACGAGCTCACGCCGGGGCCACTCGGCGCGGCGATGGACTGGATGGCCGGCGTCGGCGCGGAATGGGATGCGCGGCTCGCAGCGCTGCGCCGACATCTCACCGGTGGATCCCCCAGGCGCGGAGGCGCCGCTCGGCGCCGGGGATGACGCGGTTCAGCTCGTCGAGCAGGTCGCCGGGCTGCGCGATCGAGTACGCGCGACGGGCGACATACCTGCGCAGCGCGCAGTCGACCGCCGCGTCGTTGCCGAGCGAATGCAGCGCCTTCACCCCCGCGCCGTAGACACCGTAGAAGTACCAGCGTCGTTCGTGATCCCAGTAGGACATCGGAGCGCCGACGTGCCGGTCGGCGCCCCTGGGCACGCCCTGCGGCGGGGGAAACTCTTGTGACCCGAGCCGCGTCTGACCCCACGTGGCAAGGGTCTCGTCGAGCCACGGATCGCGCGCCTGGTCGTTGCCGACGAGCGAGTAGAACCACTGATGCGCCGTCTCGTGGTCGATGATCAGCCGCTCGAACCGGCCTCGGCCGACGAACGAGAGCATCGGATACTCGATCCCGACGCCGGGCAGGTCGGGCGGAATGACGAGCGTGTACGTCCGCCATGCGTACGGTCCGTAACGGCTCGCCAGGGCTGCCAGCGCATGACGGGCGAGCGCGAGCGCGACGCGTGCCTGCCGGAGCTTCTGCGTGGCCGCCACACGCACGGTCACGCCGCCTTCAGCGGCGGACTCGACCCCGAAGGGACCGACGGCGAGGGCGAGGTCGCGCACCGCGTGCGCACGGAAGTGCCCGTCGCCGAGCTCGGCCCCGGTGGCAACGGCCCGCAATCCGGGCGGCGTGCGCACGTGGAGGTCGAAGTCGGCGGCCGGAGTCGCAGCGCTCTCGGCCAGGATGCGTGCCGGCGGATCCGTCAGCCAGCCGCGGCGGGGATCCCAGGCGAGCAAGGGAAGGAACGTGCCGAGACGCAGTCCGTCCCTGAAGCGCGCGATCCGATCATCGTGGGTCGACGGCAGCCGCAGGCGCCATGAGGTGTGGACCGTGATGTGCGATCTGGGCGCGAGCGTGCGCCCGAGCGGAACGATCAGCGTCGTCGGATCCGGCCGCTCCACGCGCAGCTTCCGGCCGGCGGACGTCACCCCGCCGACGTCGAGACGGGAGCCCGCGCGGAGTTGTGACGGCCCGTTCGGCCAGAGCCGGAAGACGAGGTGATCGGTCGGGCGATTCGGTGTGAACGTGACACCGAGCTCTCCCGCGACACTGCGAAACGGACGAGCAACACGCACGTTGACGTCGTAGCGCGGACGATCCTGGCGTGGGGCAGCGCGCGGGGGCGGCAGCGCGCACGCAACTGTTGCCACGAGGAACGGCACGAGCACCCCTCGCATCGTGCCTGAGGGAGAATCCTTCGATGGAACGGCGACAACTCGGAAACGGCATCGAGGTCTCGCGCATCATCCTGGGCTGCGGGAACTTCGGCGGCATCGGCTCCGCGCCCGAGTTCTTCGGCCAGGGGGAAAACGACGACGAGGCGTTCCAGATCATGGACAGCGCCTGGGAGCTCGGCATCACGACGTTCGACACGGCGGATGCCTACGGCGGTGGACGCAGCGAGAGCGCGATCGGACAGTGGATCTCCCGCAGCGGGCATCGGCCGGAGATCGCGACGAAAACGTTCAACCCGATGGACGCCGGGGCGGACCGCGGCCTTGCGCGTGGGCGCGTCACGCGCCAGCTCGAGTCCAGCCTCGACCGCCTCGGCGTCAACCAGGTCGACGTCTATCTCGCGCACGCCTTCGATTCCGAGACGCCGCTCGAGGAGACCGTCGGCACGTTCGACGGCCTGAAGGAGCTCGGCTTGATCAAGACCTGGGGCGTGAGCAACTTCGGCGCCGGGGAGCTACGGAGCCTGTTCGAGCTGGCACTGCCAATGCTCGTGCAGAACTCCTACTCGCTGCTCGAACGCGGCGACGAGGACGAGGTGCTCGAGCTCTGCTCGGAATTCGACGTCTGCTACACGCCGTTCGGGCCGCTCGCAGGCGGGCTGCTCACCGGCAAGTACCGCAGCGGAGAGCCGCCACCGCCCGGCTCGCGCCTCGGCACGCGCCCGGGGCCGTACCAGCATCTCCTCACCGACGAGGCCTTCGCCCGGGTGGAACGCTTCACCGACGAGGCGACGAGGCGTGGCGTCAGTCCGGTGACGCTGGCAATCGCGTGGCTGCTCGCCCAGCCTGCGGTAACCGCGGTCGTGATCGGCCCGCGCCGGGTCGAGCATCTCGAGCCCGCGGTGGCCGCACTTCAGGTGGGCCTCTCGCGAGAGGACGCCGACAAGCTCGCCGAGCTGTTCTAAGGGGACAGGCGCTCGACGAGCCAGCCGTCGCGGGCGGGCCGGTAACGCAGGCGATCGTGGAGCCGGTTCTCGCGGTGCTGCCAGAACTCGTAGCTCTCCGGAACCAGCCGGTAGCCGCCCCAGTGGTCCGGGCGCGGCACCTCAGCGCCCTCGTGTTCGCGCTCGAGCTCCGCGACGCGGGCGTCCAGCTCCTCGCGGCTCCGGAGCACGCGGCCCTGCCGCGACGCAGCGGCAGCCAGCTGAGCGCCGCGAGGACGCGTGCCGAAGTACGCATCGGACTCGCCGGCCGGAACGCGCCGCACCCGCCCCTCGACGCGCACCTGGCGGCCGAGCGGATCCCAGTAGAAGAGCAGCGCCGCGCAGGGATTTGCGTCGAGCTCCCCGCCCTTGCGGCTGCCGTAGCCGGTAAAGAAGGCGAAACCCTCCTCGTCCGCCCCCTTCAGCAGGACCATCCGCACCGACGGTGCGCCGTCTGCCCCGGCCGTGGCCAGCGCCATCGCGTGCGGGGCACGGATCTCGGCCCTTTCCGCGTCGGCATACCAGCGGCGGAACTGCTCCAACGGGTCGGCGGCGATGCTCGTCTCGAGTAGGACGCCGGTGCGCTCGTCCACGCGGCCAGCCTATTGACACCACCTAGCGTAAGTGTATACTTACCGTAAGCCATGGCTTACGCACAGGCACTGCAGGCGCTCGGAGACCCGACACGGAGGTCGGTCCTCGAGCAGCTCCGAGACGGGCCGCGCCCGGTCGGCGAGATTGCCGCCCGCCTCCCGGTCAGCCGTCCTGCCGTGTCCCAGCACCTCCGTGTCCTGAAGGAGGCGGGTCTCGTGACGGAGCGACAGAACGGGACGCGGCGACTGTACCGCGTCGACCCCGACGGCCTCGCCGGGCTGCGCGAGTATCTCGAAGGCTTCTGGGAGGAAGCGCTCGCGAGCTTCAAGGTGGCGGCCGAGACAGAAGAAAGCGAGGACGCATGACAACGAAAGCGACGACAGCAGAGGTGGTGCGCAAGTCGATCACGGTCGATGCAGCGCAGGAGCGTGCCTTCGAGGTGTTCACCAGCGGGATGACCGGCTGGTGGCCGCTCGACACGCATCACATCGGCGAGCTCGACGCGCAAGAAGTGGTGATCGAGCCGCGCTCCGGCGGCCGCTGGTTCGAGCGCGCGGCTGACGGGACCGAATGCGAGTGGGGCCGGATCGTGGCCTGGGAGCCCCCCGGCCGCATCGTCTTCGGCTGGCACCTCGGTCCGGAGTGGAAGTACGACCCGGATCCGGCGAAGGCAACCGAGGTCGAGGTCCGCTTCGTCTCGGAGGGCCCCGCGCGCACGCGCGTCGAGCTCGAGCACCGCGGCTTCGAGGTCCACGGCGACCGTGCGGACGAGCTGCGCATTCCCGTTGCCGCCGAAGGCGGCTGGAGTGGCCTGCTCGAGCGCTTCGCCCAGGCGGCGAGCGGTTAGCTACCTCCCCAGCCGTTCACCGAAACAGATCGCGTTCTTCGGGGATCACGAGGTCGCGGGCGTGTCCGTCACCCGCGACCTCGAGACCCCGGACGATCGCGGCAGGAATCCGGTCGAGTTTCCCCATCACGAGCTCGGCCGCGCTCGCGATCTCGTCCGCGACGGCGATCATCGTCGCGTGCAGCTCGTAGCCGACGCGGTCGCGCCGGCCGCGCAGGTCGCGCATCACCTCGAGGCCGGAGGCGCCGAGCGCAACGTCGATCGTCCCCTGGCGCCACGGCCGGCCGAAGGAGTCGGTTACCACCACTGCCACCGTGCGCCCCGTTAGCTCGCGGAACCGCTCACGGATCTGGCTTGCCGACGCATCGGCGTCGTCGGGTAGGAGGACGACCATTCCAGGCTCGGGTGCGTTGGAGGAGTCGACGCCCGCCGACGCGCAGATGAAGCCTTGCTTCGTCTCGGCGATCACGAGCGGCTTGCGCACACGCACGACGCGCTTTGCCTCGCGGAGGATGACCTCGATCCGGCGCGGGCCCTGGTCGTCGCCCGCGATCTCCAGCGCGCGCTCGGAAGGCGCGATGTCGTCGAGCCGGACGACTCGTCCCTCCGCCTTCGAGACGATCTTCTGCGCGAGCACGACGACGTCGCCGTCCTCGAGCCCGACTTTGGCGGCAACGAGCCGGGCGAGATCGTCCCCCGCACGGATCTCCGGGAGATCCGCGACCGGAATCACGCGGATCTCGCCGGTCAGGGCAGACCCGTCAGGCGAATGCCGGCGTGCGCCTTGTAGCGCCTGTTCACGTTGAGGATCACCGACGTCATGCCCTCGAGTGCGCGCGAGTTGGCGAGCGGGCCGACGTCGATGGCGCGCGCGCCCAAGCGCTCGGCGAGCTCGAGCGCGCGCGTTTTCGCGTCCGAGTCCTCGCCGCAGATCAGTGCGTCCCCCGGATCCCCGTCGATCACGTTCGCCGCGGCGAACGACTGGAAGCCGGAAGCGACCGGAGCCCGGACGATCCGCGCGACCTCCTCCGCCAACGAGCCCTGGTGCCGGCCGGGCAGCACGCCCGCATCGGTAAAGCGAACATCGCTGGCGACGCATAGGACCGGCGTGTTGCCGATCGCGTCGGCGAGGTTGGCGGCGGTCTCGAGCGTCGCGTTCGACCTGACCGCGAGGACGACCAGCTCCGCGTCGCCGACGATGTCCTGGTTGCGACCGCCCTCGACGCCGAGCTCCCCGGCCGTGGCGCGTGCACGGTCGGGGTCGCGCGAGCCGACGATGACGTCATCCACCCCGAGCTCGGCGAGCCGCTGTGCGAGCGCGCGGCCGAATGCACCGGTGCCGCCGACGATCGCGACTTTCATGCGAGCGCCACCGCGTTCAGCGCCGCCTCGGCGAGCGCGCGGCGCGCGGCCGCGTCGCGCATGAGCGTCTTCGTCACGAGCGGCCGGACGCCCAGCTCGGCCACCGCGTCGGCATCCGCTGCATCGGCTTCGTCGAGCACGAGGGCGTCGATCAGGCCCGGGTAGCACTGCGCGACGTGCGCGGCGGAGGTGCCGCCCTCGAGCCGCTGCAGCATGCCGGCGGCGGGGCCCTTGACGGCCTGACGCCCGATCAGTGGGCTCACCGCGACGCAGGGGACGCGCCGACGCTCGAGGGCGGCGCGGATCCGCTCGACGGCGAGGATGGGCCCGATCGAGACGAACGGGTTGCTCGGGGCGATCAGGATCAGCTCCGCTTCGTGCAGCGCGTCCAGCACTCCGGGTGCGGGGCGCGCGTCAGACGCGCCCTGGTAGCGCACGCGAGCGACGGGGTCGCGATGCGCGCGCGCGACGAACCACTGCTGGAAGTCGAAGCTGCCGTTCGGCGTGTCCAGCCAGGTGCGCAACGGCTCGTCTGTCGCCGGGAGGATGGTCGTCTCGAGCCCGAGCGCCGCCGCCAGCCGCGCGGTCACGGCCGAGAGTGAGTCCCCATCGCGAAGCGACTGCGTGCGCACGAGGTGCAAACCGAGATCGCGATCGCCCAGACGGAACCACGCCTCGCCGCCGAGCGACTCGACGGTCGCAAGCGCGTTCCAGGTCTCCTCCGCCCGGCCCCAGCCGCGCTCTTCGTCAGCAAGCCCGGCCAGCGCGTAGAGCACGCCGTCGAGATCGGGCGACACCGAGAGCCCGAGGACTTCGAGGTCGTCGCCGACGTTGACGATCGCCGCCACGCCGGCGGGATCGACCGTCGCCACGACGCCGCGCAAAAACCGCGCGCCCCCGCCGCCGCCGCTGAGGACTGCGACCTTCATGCGTGCGCAAGCGTCTTCAGGTACTCGAGCGTGTTCGACCCCAGCCTCTCGCGCACACGCTCGAGGTCGTCCCACGTGTCGACGTCGTCACGGATGCCGGGCAGGTCGAGTCGCGTTGCCCCGAGGTGGGCCTCGAACCGCGCAGCGCTGTCGGGCCCGTACAGCGGCTCGAAGTCCCGTGCGTCCTTCAACGCGATCGCATTCGTTGTGCCGTCCGCCGCAGAGACGATCGCCGGCGCCGCGTCTGCCAGCGCTTCGATCTCGGCACCCGTGGTGCACGGGAGGTCGCTGTTGAGGATCGTGACGGGCCCGCGCTGCACGGCGAGCGCGCGGGCGAGAGCGTTGCCCTGCCCGCCCGGCCCAGCCGTGAGCACGGCTTCGGTCCCGAGCGCGCGCACCGCGTCGATCACGTCCGAGAGCATGGCCAGAGCGAGCCTCGGATCCCCCAGCCGCGTCTTCCCGTCGGCGCGGAACGGGATCATGAAAGTCGTCATGCGGCAAGACTAACCCTGTGGTGCAGGACTACCCGGACAACGCCGCGATCGCGGAACGGCTGGAGGCGTTCGCGAGCCTGCTCGACTTGTCGGGCGCCGGCCACTACATGTCGCGCGCCTACCGGCGGGCCGCGGAGACGATTCGCGAGACGCGGGCGCCGATCGCGGAGCTCGTGGCAGCGGGTCGCGTCCAAGAACTGCGCGGGATCGGTCCAGGCATTGCCGGTCGCCTGCGTGAGCTCGTCGAGACCGGCCGCATCGCCGAGCTCGACGAGCTGGAGCGCGAGGTGCAGCCGGAGCTCGTCGGTCTCGGCAGGTTTCTCGGCATCGGCCCGAAGCGGATGGTCGAGATCGGCCGCACGCTCGGCGTCGCGACTGCGGACGAGTTCCGGGAGGTCGCGCGCGCGGGACGGTTGACCTCGGTTGCGGGGATCGGGCCCCAGACGGAGCGGCGATTGTTGGAACGGCTCGAGCGCGAGGAGCGGCCCGAACGGAAGGGGCTCGTGCTCAACCGCTCGCGCGCGCTGCTGGAGGAGATTGCGGACGCGCTCGGCGGCGAGGTCGCCGGCGATCCCCGGCGCTGGGCCGATTCGTCGTTCGACCTGGCAGTGGTCTGCTCGGCCGAGGAGCCCGAGCCCGTGCTCGAGGCCTTCGCGTCGCTTCCGTCGATCGTCTCCGTGCTCGAACGCGAGCAGCGGCGTGCGCTCGGCGTGACGGTCGAGGGCGTCCCGGTCGAGCTCGTCGTCGCCGACCCGAAGCGCTTCGGCACGGAGCTCGTGCGCGCGACCGGGTCGCGGGCGTACGTCGACGCACTCGGCGAACTGCCGGCTGCTGTCGACGAGACCGGCGTCTATGCGGCGCTCGGTGTGCCGTGGTGTCCGCCCGAGCTGCGCGAGCAGCCGTTCGACGGCGAGCCGCCGCCTTTGCTAGAGCGCACGGCCATCCGCGGCGACCTGCACGTGCACACGACGTGGTCGGACGGCAAGGCGTCGGTGTTGGAGATGGCGACCGCCGCGCGTGACCTCGGTTACGAGTATCTGGCCATCTGCGACCACACGCCGAACGTGCGTGTCGTCCCCGGTCTGGACGCAGACGAACTGCGACGGCAGGCGGAGGAGATCGCAGCTGTGAACGAGGAGCTCGCGCCGTTTCGCGTCTTACGCGGGACCGAGGTCGACATCCGTCGCGACGGCGAGCTCGACCTTCCGGACGACGTCCTCGCCGAGCTCGACTGGGTGCAGCTGAGCCTGCACGCGGGCCAGCGTGAGCCGCGCGACACGTTGACGCGCAAGGTGACCGAAGCGATGCGCCATCCGGCCGTCCGGGCCCTGAGCCATCCGAAGGGGAGGATCATCAACCACCGTCCGCCGAACGCGCTCGATCTCGCGCGGACGTTCGAGGTCGCACTCGAGACGGGCGTCGCAGTCGAGACCAACGGGCTGCCGGACCGGCTCGACCTCTCTGGGCCCGAGATCCGGCTCGCGATCGAGGCGGGCGTGCCGATCGTCGTCTCGACCGATGCGCACTCGGTACGCGGACTCGGGAACATGCGCCTCGCCGTGCACACCGCGCGGCGCGGCTGGGCGACCGCCGTGGATGTCGTCAACACGCGTCCTTTGGCGGAGGTGCTCGCCGGGCGGCGGTACTAGTGCCCTTCCCGGCAATGCACTAGCGGGGGCAAAACTCGGGCCCGCGGATCCGGCGCACCGTTCCGCCGTAGAGACTGACCGCGCCGCGCACGTCGTCGGCGCGAAGGAGACGGCAGACCCACATTCCCGGAGGAGGCGCGGGGCAGTACTCCGGATGGTTGACGGCGAGGCGGCTGTTCATCGTGGCGCACACGCCATTCTCGTGGTCGAGGCCGAGAACGTGACCGAACTCGTGCGCGAGCACGAGCGCCATCGTGTAACGGTCCTGGCCGTTCTGGATCCCGACCTGGGCTCCGATGATGCGGCCGCTCAGGCGCTGGAGCCGCGCCTCGCCCGCGATCTTGAACCAGCGGACGCCTACGAGGACGTCCGCGTTCCGCGCACTCGGGCTCTTGAGGAACTGCACGTGCGCGCCGCTGGAGTTCCAGGCGTATGCCGCCGTGTCGACCGCCCAGGTGTACGCAG
>VAXY01000023.1:11894-17710 GCA_005885085.1 Actinomycetota bacterium
GTGATCGTCGTCGTCGGCCAGCGGCCGCCTTCGAAGCGGTACGCATCAGCAGCCGGCGCGAGCGTCAGGGCCAGCAGGAATGCCACGAGCATCGCTTTCATCGCGACTCGTTTTTCGGCATGGGACACTGATCTCTTGAAGGTTCTGGCCACTCGTCGCTATCCGGGGCCGGCTTTCGACGAGCTCCGAGACGTGGAGGTCGCACCGCTCGAGGCGCGCGACGACGTCGAGGCGCTGATCGTCGCAAACGAGCCGGTCTCTCCGGAGTGGTTCCCGGCGTTGCGGCTCGTCGCGAACTTCGGCGTGGGCTACGACCGGCTCGGCATCGACGCCCTGGTCGCCCGCGGGGTCGCGGTGACCAATACGCCCGGCGTGCTCGACGCGGCCACCGCCGACCTGACCTGGGCCCTGATCCTGGCCGCGCGGCGACGCGTGGTCGAGGGCGACCGGCGGGTACGCGCCGGAGAATGGCGCGGCTCGTGGGCGGACGGTTTCCTCGCGGAGGAGGTGAGCGGCTCGACGCTGGGGATCGTCGGCCTCGGCCGGATCGGGCAGGCCGTGGCCCGGCGTGCGGCCGGGTTCGACGCACGTGTCCTCTACACGCAGAGGCGTCGCAGCGACACCGGCCTGGGCGAGCATCGCGAGCTGGAAGAGCTGCTCGCAGAGGCGGACATCGTGACGATTCACGCCCCGCTGACGGGGGAGACGCGCGCGTTGCTCGACGCTCGCCGGCTCGCGCTGCTGCGTGACGGGGCGTGCCTCGTCAATACGGCGCGCGGCGAGATCGTCGACGAGCAGGCGCTCGTCCGCGAGCTCGCGTCGGGCCGGCTACGCGCCGGGCTCGACGTCTTCGCACACGAACCGCACGTGCCGACGGAGCTGTTGGCACTGCAGAACGTGGTCCTGACGCCGCACCTCGGCAGCGCGACGCGTCAGACGCGCGAGGCGATGACGCGGATCGTCGTCGACAACGTGCTCGCGTTCGAGCGAGGCGAGGAGCTCGTCACGCCGGTGACCTAGGCAACGCGGCGCTGCCGGGGCCGCTGGACGTCCACTCCACCAGCTCGTACCAGTGCGTCGCGCGCAGCGCCTCGCCGACCGCCGGGTCGGTGTGCGCGGCGTAGAAGACGTGCCGCTCCAGGTCGCAGCAGATCGCGACCGCGCTCAGAGGAACGTCCGGGATGTTCATCAATGCCTCCGCCGGCAGGCGCGCCTCGGCGACCGTGTAGTGCTTGAACTGCAGGTCCGGGGCGTACTCCATCAGCATCGGCCATTCGGGACACGTGCGCGAGCTCATCGGCCCGCCCCCGGGCGATGAGCGAGGGAAGGGGCGCGCGGGCTGAGGCGATACCTAGAGAACGGTTCTCGTGGGGGACCGGGCCGAAGGCGAGCGACGCTCACGATGAAACCCTTTCTGCCTGCGCTCCGATCTCCTCCCCGCTCCAGCGCCCCTCGAGCCGCACGACGCCGCGGTCGTCGCCGCCTGGGTACACGACGAACACGAGCGCGTCGTCGAGCCAGTGATAGAGCCGCTCTCCGCTGTCGTCGGTCAAGCCGAGCCGGACGTGGAAGCGCCCGTCGGCCAGCGGGAGGTTGTCGACGTCGAACCGTGCACGCAGCTCGGTCGTCTGGCTGTCCCAGCCGAGCTCGGCAGTCGACTGCGCACCGCCGGAGACGAGCAACCCCGACGAGTCGCGCAGCTCGAACGACAGGCGCGGTGCGGCCAGAGGACGCTCGGCCGTCACCCGCAGATGCAGGCTGAGCGGTTCGCCGCCGAGGAACTGCGTGCGCGGCTCTCCGTCCGGACCGCGCAGCTCGACGTCCTCGATGCGCACCTCGCCGCTCCCCCATTCCTTCAGACCCGCGCCGCGTTCTGCCGGATCACGATCTCCGGCGAGCAGTTGCCGGTAGCGCACGATTGCGTCGTGCGTCGGGCCGTCGAAGGCGACCAGCCCGTCGCGCAGGAGTATCGCACGGTCACACAGGCGCTCGACGGCCGACGCGTCGTGCGACACGAACACGATCGTCCCGCCGCGCTGCTTGAACTCGAAGATCTTGCCGAAGCACTTGCGTTGGAACTGCTCGTCGCCGACGGCGAAGACCTCGTCGAGCAGCAGCACGTCGGCGTCGATGTGCGCGGCGATCGCGAACCCGAGCCGCATATACATCCCCGACGAGTACGTGCGGACGGGCCGGTCGATCGCCTCCTCGAGCCCGGCGAACGCGACGATCTCATCGAGCTGTTCGCGCAGGTACGCGCGTTTGAGCCCGTGGATCGAGCCGTTGAGGAAGACATTCTCGCGACCGGTCAGATCGGGATGGAACCCTGCGCCGAGCTCGAGCAGCGAACCGACGCGTCCGGCCACCTCGACGCGGCCGGAGCTCGGCTTGATGATTCCTGAGATCAGGCGCAGCAGCGTCGTCTTGCCCGAGCCGTTCCGTCCGACCAGGCCAATCGAGCCGCCCGGCTCGACCCGGAACGAGATGTCCTTCAGCGCCACCACATCGGTCGGTTGCGAGCGACCGCGGGCAACGATTGCATCCTTCAGGCGGCGCGACTCGCGCGGATAGACCTTGAACCGCCGCGACGCGTGCTCGGCGACGATCTCCCCTGGGCGCATGCTCACGCCTTCGAGGGTACCGAGAGCATCCGTCGCACCAGGCCCGCGAGCACCTCGACGAACCGTGGCTCGGCGTTGGGCATCTCGATCCGGGAGAAGTCGAGGCCCAGCTCGTGCGCCTTCTCTGCGGCCTCGTGATCGAGATCCCAGCGGATCTCCAGGTGGTCGGCGACGAAGCCGACCGGGCAGACGAGCACCTTGCGGACACCACGCGCATACAGCTCCTCGAGGTGATCGAGGATGTCCGGCCCGAGCCACGGTTCCCCGGTCGGCGACTCACTCTGAAAGGAGAACGACCAGTCGCCGAGCCCCGCACGATCGGCGACGCGCTGCGACGTCTCGAGCAGTTGCTCCTTGTAGACCGGCGGTGCCCGCCCGGGCAGCGAGTGCGCCGTGAAGACGACATGGGCGTCCGTTCCGCGAACGCGGTCGGCGAGGAACTCGACGAAGCCCGGCTCGGCGTGCCAGCTCTCGATGAACAGCAGCTCCGACCGACCGGCCAGCGCGGCCTCGAGCTGGTCGCGATAGCCGGCGATCGACAACTCCGAGTAGTGCGGGGCAAGCACGAGGCCGACCACCGTCTCGGCGCCCGCCGCGACCGCGCGGTCGGCGGCCTCGGCGATGCGCGGCCTCCAGTGCTTCATACCGGTGAAGACGGGCAGCCCCAGCTCACTCTCGAGCGCCGAGCGCGTCTGTTCGGTGATCGCGTTCAGCGGCGACTCTGCCTCGATGCCGAGACGCCGGTAACGCTCGACGAGATCCTCTAGATGTTCAGGCGGGATGGGCCGGCCGCCCCGGATGTCGGCGTAGTACTCGGGAACGTCGGCGAGCCGTTCCGGCGATCCGTAGGCCATCAGCACGATCGCCGCGCTCATACGCGCGCTTCGACGGTCGCCTCGTGCACGAACTCCGTCAGCTGCCGGAGAACGGCCGGGTCTGTTTCGGGTGGCACTCCGTGCCCAAGGTTGAATACATGACCCGGCCGCCCGCCGGCACGGTCGAGAATACCGCGCGTCTCGGTCTCTATTCGCTCCCACGGCGCGAGCAGAACGGCCGGATCGAGGTTGCCCTGCACGCCGCGGTCCCCGCCGACCTCGGCCCAGCCGCGATCCAGCGGGATGCGCCAGTCGAGGCCGATCACGTCGCCGCCGGCCTCCGCCATCTCCTGCAAGAGCGTCGCCGTGCCGGTGCCGAAATGGATCGTCGGAACATCGACCGCGGCCAAGACGTGCGCCGAATACGGTGCCACGAACTCCTCGTAGTCGGACGGCGAGAGCGCCCCGACCCACGAGTCGAACACCTGGATCACGTCGGCGCCGGCGCGCACCTTCGCGGCGACGTAACGCGCGAACGTGTCCGCCAGCTTCTGCATCAGCGCATGCCACGTCGCCCCATCGCGGTACATCAGCGCCTTGACGGTCGCGAACTCGCGGCTCGGCTTGCCTTCGACCAGGTAACCGGCGACCGTGAAGGGGCCGCCGCAGAACCCGATCACGGCTTGGTCGTCGCGCAGCCCTGCACGCACGAGCCGGACCGCTTCGAGGATCGTCGGCACAGACTCCTCCGGATCCGGGACGCGGAGTCGCTCGACATCTGCGGCGCTGCGCACCGGCCGCTGAATCACCGGGCCGACGTTCTCGACCAGCTCGACGTCGACGCCCATGCCGAGCACCGGGAACATGATGTCGGTGAACATCACCGCCGCATCCACGTCGTGCCGGCGCACCGGCTGCAGCGTCACCTCCGCGCACAGCTCCGGCTCGGCGACGATGTCGAACAGGCCGTGCCGCTTGCGCAGCTCCCGGTACTCGGGCAGCGACCGTCCCGCCTGGCGCATGAACCACACCGGCGTGCGCTCGACCTGGTCGCGCCGGCAAGCCCTGACGAGGAGCGGATCCACAGGCCGTAGGCTAGTCCGCACCTTGGGTGAGCACCCCGTTCCGGCCGGGCCGCTCGCGGTGCGCTGGCTCGCGCACGAGCTCGATCCCGTTCAGGCGGGCGCGCTGACCCGCGCGCACATCATCGTCGAGAATGCCGGCACGGCTCCCTGGCGCGACCTCAAGGTCTCGTACCACTGGCTCGATGACCGCGGCAACCCGATCGTCTGGGACGGCATCCGGAACGAGGTGAGCGCGGCGCCCGGGGAGCGCGTCGAACGGGACGTGCGGGTTCGGGGGCCGATCCCGCCGGGGCTGTACCGCCTCGCCTTCGATCTGGTGGACGAGCACCGCTTCTGGCTCGCCGAGCTCGGCAACCACACGCCTGAGCTCGAGGTCGAGGTCGCACCGCGCGACGCGTCCGCCGCACGACTGTTCGCGCCACCGGACGCGGAGAGCGACGCCCCCCGCATTGGTGCGACGCACGCCGAGGGTTACGCGGCCGTCGGCGGCTCGCTCGAGCTGCGCCGGCGGCCCGTCGGGCTCGAGCCATATGCGCCGGGCGGGGGGCGAAATCCGGCGTTCGCTCATCCGCTCGTGTGTCCGTCGCTGCTGCCGCCGCTCGAGCCGAACGACGAGGTTGCGGGCTTGCCGGCGTGGCGGCCCGAAGGCGACGAACCGTGGGTCTACGACGCGCGCATCAAACTTCGACTGCAATCTGATCGTCGACGCGCGTGAAGACCCACGCGCCGAGCGCCAGGGCGGCGAGCGCAGCGACGACGGTGTAGATCGTGTCACCGAGCCCGGGCAGTCGTCCGTAGAAGAGCGGATCGCGTAACGCCTCGATCGTCGGCGCGAGCGGGTTGCCCCAGTGGATCACGTGCACGACCCAGTCGCGCCTCGCAATTTGCGGATCTGACAACGGGTAGAGCACCGGCGTCAGGAAGAACAACGGCAGCAGCAGTGCCGCGACGAGGAACTCCACGTCGCGGAAGAGCACGTTCAGCGATGCGATCGCGAGCGCAAGCCCACCGGTGATCGCGACGACCGCCACAGCGAGCGGCACGGCGAGCCACTCGGTGCCACGCACCCGCGGGAGCAGGGCGAAGTTGAGCGCGAGCAGCACGACGAGCATCACCGCGAAGCTGATCAGGTGCGTCGCGACGACCGAAAGCGGCACGAGCTGGCGCGGAAAGCGTGTCTTTCGGATCAGGTTGGCGTTGTCGAGCATCGAGCGTGAGGCCGACTGCACCGAGGCGGCGAAGAAGATCCACGCCGACAGCCCGACGAGCAGGAACAGGCCGTAGTGGCCCTCGTT
>VAXY01000230.1 GCA_005885085.1 Actinomycetota bacterium
GCCCGCAGGCATCACGGGGATCGAGACGCTGCTCGCACGACCACTCGCGGAGGCAACGGCGGCCGGCATCACGGACCGCTCCGCACGCGACACGCTCGCGGTCATCACGGCCGCGTACGAGTACTTCGGGAACTTCCGGCTGCGCACGCTGCGCAGCGCCTGAGCCGCCACGTGCGCCGCGCGCTGGGCGACGGGATCGAGCTCGACGACGACGCGCACCGCATCGACGTCGCCGCCGTTCACGACTATCTCGCGAACGAGTCGTACTGGGCGAAAGGGCGACCACGTGAGGTCGTCGAGCGGCTCGTACGCGAGGCTCAGCGCGTCGTCGGTCTCTACGACGGGCAGCGACAGGTCGGCTTCGCGCGGGCCTTCACGGACGGCGTCTCGCTCGTCTACCTGGCGGACGTTTACGTGTTGCCCGAATATCGAGGCCGCGGCCTCGGGGTCGAGCTGATCCGCGAGATCGTTGACAACGGCCCTTATGCCGACATTCGCTGGGTGCTGCACACGCGCGATGCGTCCGGCCTCTACCACAGGTTCGAGTTCGGCGAACCGTCGCCGCGTCTGATGGAGCGCTACCGCCGCGACGCCTAGTCGCCCTTCGGCGTCTGCCACTCCCGCTCGAGCGCGTCGTCGAGCCAGGCGCGCACTCCGGTGATCGGCAGCCGTTCCTGCGCGAGCGAGTCGCGGTCGCGGACCGTGACGGTGTCGTCGGCCAGCGTCTGCTCGTCGATCGTGAACGCCCACGGCGTGCCGATTTCGTCCTGCCGGCGGTAGCGCCGGCCGATCGCACCGTTGTCGTCGTACTCGACGGCGTGGCGCTTCCGCAGCTCCTCGTACAACGAGCGCGCCTTCGCCACCATGCCGTCGTGCTTCGCGATCAGCGGGAGGATCGCCGCCGTCACGGGCGCGACCTGCGGGTGAAAGCGCAGGACCGTGCGTCCGCGCTCGCCCACGACCTCCTCGTCGTAGGCGTCGACGAGCAGGGCCACGATGATCCGCTCGAGGCTGACGGCCGGCTCGATCACGTACGGGACGTAGCGGTCGCCGTCCGGCCCCACGTACTCCAGCTTCGTCGTCGAGAACTCGCTGTGGCGCGTCAGGTCGAAGTCGCCGCGGTTCGCCACGCCTTCCAGCTCCGACCAGCCGATCGGGTACAGGTACTCGAGGTCGCTCGTTCCCTGCGAGTAGTGCGAGCGCTCCTCCGGGCCGTGCTCACGTACACGCAGCCGGCTGCGGCGGAGGCCGTAGCGCAGATACCAGCCGAGTCGTTCGTCGATCCAGTAGCGGTACCAGCGCTCCGCGTCCGCCGGCGGCACGAAGAACTCCATCTCCATCTGTTCGAACTCGCGGACCCGGAAGAGGAAGTTGCCCGGCGTGATCTCGTTGCGGAACGACTTGCCGATCTGCGCGATGCCGAACGGCGGTCGCCGCCGCGCCAGCTGCAACACGTTCTTGAAGTTGATGAAGATGCCCTGCGCCGTCTCGGGCCGGAGGTAGGCCTTGGCCCCCGCCTCCTGCACCGGACCGACGGTCGTCTCGAACATGAGGTTGAACTGGCGCGGCTCGGTCAGGTCGCACTCCGGCGTGCCGCCCGGGTGCTTGCTCGGCTTGCGGCCGCACTGGGAGTCCTCGAGCTTGTCGGCGCGAAAGCGAAGCTTGCAAGTGCGGCAGTCCACGAGCGGGTCCGTGAACCCCTCGACGTGGCCCGACGCCTCCCACACGCGCGGATGAAGGATCACCGCAGAGTCGAGGGCGACGATGTCGTCGCGCTCGAGGATCATCGCCTCGAACCAGCGCGCCTTGATGTTGTTCTTCAGCAGCACGCCGTAGTGCCCGTAGTCGTAGGTCGACCCGAGGCCGCCGTAGATCTCCGAAGAGGGGAAGACGAAGCCTCGCCGGCGGCACAGCGAGACGATTTGGTCCATCGACACAGTGTCCGTCGCCATGGCCGGGGACGTTATCTAGGTGTAGTTC
>VAXY01000234.1:0-2298 GCA_005885085.1 Actinomycetota bacterium
CTCGTCCGGACCGAGCGCGACGTCGTCAGCGTCGACTAGACGAACGCCTGCACGAGCAGCGCGGCCCCCGCCACGAGCAACACGATCCCGACCGCGCGCAGCAGCTGCTGCTCGTTCAGCCGGCCCGTCAGGCGGGCGCCGAGCAGCGCGCCCGGTACCGACGCGGCGGCACCCACGCCGAGCAACGTCCAGTCGACACCTCCGGCGAGATGGCCGAGCACGCCGGCGACCCCGAGACAGAAGCCGACCGCGACGTTCGTCCCGACCGCACGGAACGTGTCGGCACGGACGAAGCGGATCAGGGCGCCGATCCGAAGCGAGCCCAGAATCAAGCCCACGAAGCCGCCGAGCAACCCGATCAGGGCTCCCGTCGCGACCGCGGCTGCCGGGCTGACCGCCTCTGGACACCGGGAGCGCGCCCGGCGCGGTCGCAGCAGGTCGGCCCCGAATACCAGCAGCGTGACGCCGATCGCGACGAGGAGCGCCGTCCCGGGCACCTCGCCCGAGAGGAGACCGCCCGCCGCGGCGGCTACCACGGACGGCGGAGCCATCCAGAGGAACACGCGCCAGTCGACGCGGCCGGCCCGTACGTGCGTGACCGAGGCGGTCAGCGCCGCCACCGCGGAAACGCCGATGTTCGCACCGGCACCCGCCGCGGGGCTGGACGCCGCGAGCACGATCACCGGCAGCCGGATGTTGCCGAGCACGAGGCCGACGAGGCCGCCCGCAAGCGCGGTGACGAAGCACCAGAGGGCGACTGCGACGAGGAGGAGGGCGTCCAGGCGCTTGAATATCCCGCATGAGCGAACGAATGCGCCGCGTGAACGAGTCGATCCGCCAGGTCCTCTCGGAGGGGGTCGGCCAGCTCAAGGACCCGCGGATCGGATTCGTCACGGTCACGGGCGTGGAGACGTCGCCGGACCTGCGACACGCGCGCGTGTTCGTCTCCGTGCTCGGCGCCGAGCGTAAGCGCACGCAGACGATCGAGGGGTTGCAGGCCGCACACGCGGTGCTCCAGACGCGCATCGCACGTGAGTTGCGGCTGAAACGAACTCCCCAACTGGCGTTCGAGTACGATCCGACGGTCGAGCGCGGGGTCCGCATGACCAAGCTGATCGATGAACTCGCCCCAGACGACAGCGACTGAGCTGGCGGCGGTCGTGGACGCGATTCGCGACCACGAACGCTTCCTGGTCACCACGCACGAGAACCCGGACGGCGACGCGCTCGGCTCGTTGCTCGCGATGAAGCTCGCCCTCGACCAGCTGGGCAAGGACGCCGACATGGTCCTGTTCGGGGACGCGCCCCTCCCCGGGGAGTACGCCTTCATGCCGCTGGCCGAGTTGCGCCGCCGCTGGCCCGACGACGTCTCCGAGCGCGTGTTGCTCGCGGTCGACTGTGCGAACGAGAGCCGGATCGCGGATCCCGAGGTGCTCGGACGCGTCCCGCTCTCCGTCGACGTCGACCATCACCACGACAACACGCGCTTCGGCCAGATCAACCTGATCGTCGCTGACGCGTCCTCGACCGGCGAGGTGCTCCGCGACCTCTTCCAGGAGCTCGACGTCGAGCTCACGCCGGAGATCGCGGAGGCGCTGTACATCGCCCTCGTCACCGACACGGGCCGGTTCCAGTACACGAACACCACCCCGAAGGCGCTGCGGCTGGCCGCAGAGCTGGTGGAGGCGGGCGCGGACGTGCACCGAATCTTCCAGGGCGTCTACGAGTCGGTGCAGTTCGCGAAGCTGAAGCTGCTCGCCCGCGCGCTCGAGCGGGCACAGGTGTACGAGGGCGGCCGCATCGTGGTCTCGTACCTGCTGCGCACCGACTTCAGCGACGTCGGTGCCGCCGAGCCCTACTCGGAGGGAATCATCGACTACCTCCGCGCGGTCGAGGGCGCGGACATGGCCGTGCTGATTCGCGAGCCGCCGCGGCAGGACGGGCCAACCCGGCGCGTCAGCCTCCGTGCGAGCGTCGACGAGCTCGACGTCTCGGCCATCGCGCGAAAGTCGGGCGGGGGAGGGCACCGGCAGGCCGCGGGCTTTTCGAGCGAGGCGTCGATCGAGGACATCACCGACTTCGTGCGCCGCGAGTTTCTTGCCTCCGCGCGCGCTTGACCCGACGGGGATCGTTCTCGTCGACAAGCCGGCGGGACCTTCGTCTTTTGCGATCGTGGCGGAGCTGCGGCGCCGCACCGGCGCGCGCACCGGGCATGCGGGTACTCTCGACCCTTTCGCGACGGGGTTGTTGCTCTTGTTGTCCGGTAGGGCAACTAAGCTTGCTTCGTCCTTCGTGGGG
>VAXY01000234.1:2364-5510 GCA_005885085.1 Actinomycetota bacterium
CACGGAACGAGCCGCCGACGCCGGCGGAGCTCGAGCATCGGCTCGAGCGCCTCCGCGGTGAGGTGGAGCTGCCGATCCCGGCCGCGTCGGCCGTGAAGATCGGTGGGGAGCGCGCGTACAAGCTTGCGCGGCGCGGCGTGCACGTCGACATGCCGACGCGCCGCTCACGTGTCGACGCGCTCGACGTCATCGCGTATCAAGAGGGCGAGGTGCGCCTCGATCTCCGCGTCAGCTCGGGCACATACGTCCGGGCGGTCGCGGACGTCCTCGGCGGTCACTGCCGTACCCTCCGCCGCCTCGAGATCGGGCCGTTCTCCGTCGACGAGGCCGACCCCGAGCGCTTCATCCCGCCCGACGAGGCGCTCGCGCGGCTGTGATCGTCGCCCACAGCGTCGACGAGCTTCCGGCCGGCGAGCGAACGGTTGCGATCGGCAGCTTCGACGGCGTCCATCGTGGCCACCGGCGCGTGCTCGAGACGGCGCGCGCTGCGGGAGGGACGACCACCGTCGTGACGTTCTGGCCACATCCGCGGCTCGTGCTGGGAAACCGTGTCGAGCTCCTCTCGACCCTCGAGCGGAGGCTCGAGCTGCTCGAGACGGAGGCCGTCGACGAGGTGCTCGTGGTTGCGTTCACGCCGGAGCTGGCGGCGCTCGAGCCGGAGCAGTTCGCGGAGTCGCTGCTGCAGAGGATCGGGGCGAGTGTGATCGTCGTGGGCGAGAACTTCCGCTTCGGCCGTGCCGCCGCAGGCGACCCTGCCACGCTCGAGCAGCTGGGCTTCGACGTTCGCCTCGTCGGGCTGCTGGCGGACGTTTCGTCGACGCGGATCCGCGCGCTGTTGCGAGACGGCGATGTGGTCGGGGCCGCGCGGCTCTTGGGCCGGCCGGCCGAGGTCGAGGGCACCGTCGTGCTCGGAGACCAGCGCGGCGGGACGCTCGGCTTCCCGACGGCGAACCTCGCCGTCGCCGACGAGCTGCTGGTCCCCGCCTACGGGATCTATGCCGGGGCCGCGCGTGGCCACAAGGCAGCGATCTCGATCGGCGTCAATCCGCACTACGGCGGACACGAGCGCCGCATCGAGCCGTACCTGCTCGACTTCGAGGGCGATCTGTACGGGGAGCGACTGGTCGTCGAGCTCTGGCAGCGTCTGCGCGAGGAGCGCGCCTTCGACTCCGAGCAGGACCTCGTGGCGCAGATCGCGCGCGACGTCCAGGCTGCGCGGGCGGCGGAACCGCCTGTTTGAGCCGGAAACCGAGCTTGGCGGCGTGGCGTAATCCTCGCAACGAGCGGTACGCAAGTTTCCGCAAAGAGCGGAGTCTTCTAGGCGTGGATCGAGAATCGGGAGGCGAGGCGCCGCAGCTCACGGTCGTGGAGAGCGTCCGCTGTCTCGAGTGCGGCGCCGTCTATGCGAAACCGGCGGGGGGCGGCACGGTTCGCGAGAATCCCGGCTGTCCCGAGTGCGGCTACGTGGGCTGGATGTCGACGACTCCCGGTCGCCTCAGCGAAGCGTGGACGCCGCCCCGTTCCGCCGCGGGTCACCAGCCGTACCACTCCGGCTGACGACGCTGACACCGCCGAAGTAGTGATGGCGGGCGGGCCAGCGCCGCACGGTGCGACCGCGCGCCTCCAGCTCCTCGAGTGCGTCCTCGTCGACGCCCGGCTCGGTGTTGACGACCTCCGGCGCGGGATGGAAGCGCGGCCGGGCCACCGCTTCGGGGGCCGACAGCCCTTCGTCGAGGATGCCGGCGACGACGCCGAGCAGCGCGGTCCTGAGGCGGGTCCCACCCGCCGCGCCGGACGCGAGCGAGAGACCGTCGGCGTCGAATGCGAGCGTGGGAGCCATCATGCTCTCCATCCTGCGACCGGGCTCGAGACGGCCGCGGACGAGATCGGCCTCGCCGAGCATGCTGTTCAGGTGCAGGTCGAAACCGGGTAGGAAGTCGCCCGACCCCAGACCGAGGCTCGTCGTCAGCACGCACGCGTTTCCGTCTGCGTCGACGACGGTGACATTGGTCGTGTCACCGCCGCCCACGGCCGGCGCCTCGAGCAGGTCGACGAGCGCGAGCACACGCTCCGTCGGACCGACTCCCGCGAGCCGCGGCAGGCGCGGGACCGTCTCCGGGATGCCCGACAGGCCGGCGCGCGTGAGCAGCCACCCTCTGAGGTACGGAACCTCGACCGGGTCGCTCCAGCGAACCTCGTACGCCTCGAGGTCGGTACGAGAGACGAGGCCCCCGCGCTCCTCGCAGAGGACGAGCAACGCTTCGGCGAGCGAGCCGCGGTAGGCCGACTGCGGATCGCCGCCGAGCGCGCCGAGCGCCGCGACCAGTCCCGGCTGCACAAGCCGGTCGCCGGCCGCGAGGAGCGTTCCACCGGGCGCGTAGATCGCCGCACCCTCGTTCATGGTCATGACGGCCGCGAGCATCGCGAGGCAGGCCGCGTGCGCCGGCGGAACCTCGACCCCTGACTCTGCCAGCCGCAGTGCCGGCTCGACCAGGCGCGGCCAGGGCAACCGTCCGTGCTCCCTCCAAAGCGCGACGAGTCCCGCCGGCAGCCCCGGAACGGCGCACGACGCCGGCCCGACCGCGTAGTGGACGAGCTCGGCACCGAACGGAACCTCGAGGTGGATCAGTTCCGGCTCGCGCGGCTCCGCACCCAGTCCCGGCACGGCGACGAAACAGTCGAGGTTGCGCGTGCGGCCCGAGGCGGCGTCGAAGTAGATCCCGTGTCCCCCGCCGAGCAGACCGGTCATCACGGTCTCCGCCACGCATGACGCGAGGCAGGCGGCGACACCCGCGTCGGCGGCCGTACCGCCCTCGGCGAGAATCTCGATTCCCGCCGCCGTCGTCGCCTGATGGCCCGCCGCCACGCCCACCTGCATCGTCCTTTTTTACCGCGAGGTCGGGCCGGTAGGTTGCAAGGTGATGGATGCAGCGACCGAGCTGCCGCTTGTTCATGCCCGCGGGCTGGTGAAACGTTTCGGCGCCCTTGTCGCCGTCGACGGGATCGACTTCGACGTGCAGACGGGCGAAGCGTTCGGATTCCTCGGGCCGAACGGCGCCGGGAAGACGTCGACGATGCGCATGGTCGGCTGCGTCTCGCCGCCGTCGGGTGGGACGCTGAGCATTCTCGGGCTCGATCCGATCAAG
>VAXY01000235.1 GCA_005885085.1 Actinomycetota bacterium
CTGCTATGCAGGCCGCTCTCGAGCAGCAGCGCGCTCCAGGCCTCCACCCCGCTCTCGAGCAGCGCGGAGACGGCAAAGACCGCGCCGACGACGAGCAACGGCCCCACGAGCGCGGTCTGGCGCACGGGTGTGACGGGAAGCGCTGCTGCGCGTGCATTGGCCGCGGCAACGAGGAGCACCACGGCGCAGACCCCCCCGAGGATCGCGCTCGGATGCGCGCCGGCACGCCGCAGGAGGCCTGTTCCGACGCCTCCGACGACGACCCCAGCGGAGTAGAGCGCGTGCATGCCGTCCATGACGCGGATGCTCCCCACCGTCTCGAGGCTGTTGGCGCGCGCGTTGATCGCCACGTCGAGTGCACCGGAGCCTGCTCCTGCCAGCAGGAGGAAGACGAACAACAACCATCGCGACGAGGCGAACGCCGGCAAGACTCCTGCGACGCCGAAGATGGCGAGGGTGAGCCAGACGAGGTGCGGAGCTGCGCGATTCGACAGCCGCCCGGTGAGGAGCATGGCGGGAAGCGCCGCCAGCGCGACCGCGAGCAGGATGACGCCGAGCTGCGCGTTCGTGGCACCGACACCGCGTCGCACAGCCGGCAACGAGGCGGCCCAGGCGCCCCACCACAATCCGAACGCGGCAAACGCAGCCGCGAGCCGAACGCTAGAGCTGTAGATATCGGTCGACGAGGTTGTGCTCTTGGAGCCGGCGCAGGCCCTCGCGGATTTCACGCGCGCGCACCGTGCCGACCCCGGCAATCGACTCGAGGTCGCGCTGCGAGGCCCGGACGATCGATTCGAGGTCGCCCAGGTCGCCGACGACCTTCTTGACGACGTTGTCCGGCAACCGTGGGATGTGCGCCAGGATCCGGAACCCTCGCGGCGAGACGGAGTGGTCGAGCGGGTTGACGTCGCGCGGGTAGCCGAGCAGCTCGGCGAGCCGCTCCGACTCGAGCAGCTGCCGGTACGGCAGGGCATGGAGGCCCTCGAGCGCGAGCTCTGCGCGCGGCCCCGCGCCGTCCGCGTGGTAGTCGTGCACGACCGCGGCCCGCTCGGCGGGGACCTCGCCGACGAGCTCGTGCAGCTGCATGCGGATCAGTCGCGCCTCGGCGCCGAGCTCGACGCAGTCGCGCTCGATCTCTGCGGCCATCCGCGTCGTCATCTCCGCGCGCTGCAGCACGACGAGGACGTCATCGAGCACGACGGCGTTCTGGAACTCGAGCGCCGTCAGCCGGGTCAGCACCTGATCGAGGCGCTGCCTATACGTCTCGAGCGTCGCCAGTGCCTGGTTCGTCTTCGCGAGCACCTCGGGCACCGGATCGAGCTGGTAGCGCGCCTGGCCGACGTAGACGGAAATCGTGGATCGCTGCTGCGAGATCGAGATCACGAGGGCCCCGGTCTGCTTCGCGACCCGCTCGGCGGTACGGTGCCGCGTCCCGGTCTCGTTCGACGGGATCGTCGGGTCCGGCATCAACTGAACGTTCGCGTACGCGATCTTCGTCAGCGTCGGCGTGACGATGATCGCCCCGTCCATCTTCGCCAGCTCGTAGAGGAACTGCGGCGTGAACGGCTGTTCCAGCCGCATCCCGCCGGAGAACAGAAACGAGAGCTCGCCCGGGTCGCCGATCACGATCAGCGCCCCCTCGCGCGAGCGGATCACGTCGTCGATCGCCTGGCGGAGCTCCGTCCCGGGCGCGATCCGCGCGAGGGCGTCGAGCAGGAGCGGATCACGGCGCGGGTCGTCCTCCGAGGGCGTGCGCGTAAACCCCAGCGCGGTGGCTTGTGACTCGGGCACCGGCGTAGTGTGCCAGGAGGTCAGCCTGCGAGTTCGGGCTCGGCCACGGGCGCCTCGCGCCGCCCCACCGTGGCCGTGACGAGGCCGGCGAGGATGCAGGCGGCGCCTCCCAGCTGCAGCAGCGAGGGCGATTCGTCCAGGATCAGCGCCGCGAAGACGACCGAGCAGACCGGCTGCAGGGTCAGCAGGATCGACGTCACAACCGCGGGCAGCCGAGGCAGCGACGTTGCGATCAGCAGCCATCCGAGCACCTGCGACGAGAGCGCGAGCACGGCGAGCCAGCCTGTCGCGGCCCAGGACGGGGTCAGGTCGAGGTCTCCCACGACGGCACCGATCGCGGCGCAGCCGAGCGCCGAGCCGAGTGTCGCGATGAACAGCGGCCCGGCCGGACGCCGCAGGTCGCGGCCTCCCTCGCGCAGCGCGAGCAGGAAGCCCGAGTAGGCGATGCCCGTCAGCACGCCGTAGACGGCGCCGAGCCCAGGGTTGGATCCGTACGCACCCTGCTCGAGCGCGCCGGAGATCAGCACCACGCCGAAAGCGACGATCGGGATCGCCGCCAGCGACGACCGGTGCGGCCGTTCGCCGAGCAGCGCCCACGCGAGCAACCCCACGAGCACCACCTGTGTGTTGCC
>VAXY01000236.1 GCA_005885085.1 Actinomycetota bacterium
ACGGCACGCCGTTCGGGCGGTGGATCCGGAGCTTCTACCCGATCAACGGCGCGCGCAGCTGGGGCGTCGCGGAAAACCTGGCCTGGTCGGCGCCCGCCGTGACCGCACAGCAGGCCGTCGAGATGTGGCTCGCCAGCCCCGAGCACCACCGGATCCTCCTCGACAAGCGCTGGCGGCAGATCGGCCTCGGAGTGATCGCGGCTGACGGCGCGGGCGGCGTGTACGGCGGACAGGACGTCGTCGTGCTGGCGGCCGAGTTCGGCGTGCGGCGATAAGGCGATGAGCGGGCGGAAACGATTCGGGTTGCCTGTGCTCGCAGGCGCGGTTGTCGCGGCGATGCTGTTGCCGTCGGTCGGAGGCGCGGTCGGGGGCCGCTATGCCTTCGCCGGCGGCACGCCGCGCGAGCGGAGCGAGGTCGTCCGCGCACTGGAAGCAAGCAGCTTCGACTGGCAACTCGTTCCGGCACGAATCACGATTCGCATCGAGCGCGGGACGCCGTCGCGGGCGACGCCCGGAGAGATCTGGCTCGATGCAAACCTCCTCGACGCGGGCTCGTTCGCCTGGGGCGTCATCCAGCACGAGTACGCGCACCAGGTCGACTTCTTCCTCCTCACTGCTGTCGCGCGCGCGTTGCTCCTCGGCGACCTCGGTGGAAGCAGCTGGTGCACGCAGGGGGCCGGTCTGTCCACCGACCTTGGCTGCGAACGATTTGCCTCCACGCTTGCTGGGCCTACTGGCCTTCCGCCGACAACTGCATGCACCCGGCGACGAGGCCGGCGATCTCACCGGCGCGCTTTCGCCACCTGCTGTCCGGGCTGATCGGGGAGGAGGAGGGCTAATGCCGAGCTGGTTCGAGTGGGCGATGCTCGCCGTTGCGGCGTGGGTGGTGGCATCGTGTGTGCTCGGCTTGCTGGTCGCGCGAGTGATCGCCGCGGGGTCGACGCCGAGCGATGGCGTCGCTGCCTGGGAAGGCGAGGCGGCCAAAGCTTCCAGAGCCGCATTCGAAGAGGAGGCGGCACGCCAACGGGTTCTGGTCGTGGACGACGACGCCCCGCTGAGGTCGCTGCTGCGTGCGACGCTTTCATCCGACGAGTTCGACGTACGCGAGGTCGCTTCCGCAGAAGAAGCACGAGAGATCCTCCGGTTCTGGCGCCCGCGGATCATTCTGCTCGACGTCAACCTGCCCGGCTTGGACGGACTGTCCTTTTGCACCGAGCTCGCCCGGAGCGACGATCATCGCGACTCGGCCGTCGTCCTGCTCACCGGAGAGCAGATCAGCGAGACCACGGCGCGTCTCGCCGGCGCCAGGGCCGTCGTTCGCAAACCGTTCAGCCCGTTGGACCTGATCGCTCTCGTCGGCCGCGTCGTCGGCGGCCGTGACTTCGTCTCGGGAGCACCGAACGCCGAGGACGGACAACTCCTGCTGTATGCGCGCGACCTCGCCAGCATCGCGCAGGCCGAACGTTCGCAGCGGCAGCACCTGCAACAGGCATACCGTCAGACCGCGACCGCGCTCGCCGAGGCGGCCGACGTGCGAGACCGGGCCACGGGCCTGCATGCCAAGAGAGTCCGGCGCTACGCGCTCGACCTTGCCGAAGTCGTCGACCGCTCTCTGCTCGAGGATCCCAGCCTCGAATACGGCTTTCTCCTCCACGGCGTCGGCAAGATCGGCATCGCCGACCAGGTGCTGCTGAAGCCCGGCCCGCTCACCGATGCGGAGCGGGAGCTCATCCGAGCGCACCCGGCGATCGGCGCGGAAATCCTGCGCGGCGTGACCATGCTGCAGGGCACCGGCATCGACGTTGTGCGACATCACCACGAACGGTGGGACGGTGCCGGTTACCCGGACCGACTCGTCGGAGAGCGCATCCCGCTCGGCGCACGCATCTTCGCGGTCGCGGACACTTTGGATGCTATGACGACTGACCGCCCCTATCGAGCCGCGTTGGACTGGGACGACGCCGTCGAGGAGATCCTCGCCCAGAGCGGCCGGCAATTCGATCCTGACGTCGTCCAGGCATTCCTCGCCGTGGAGACGAAGCTCCACAACGCCTACGAAGAGCTCAGTCTCGTCGCCTGAGGCGCGTTTCTAGTAGCCGGAGCCGAACTTCTTGTCGGCCGCGGCCTTCTTCTCGGCGCGCCGCTGCTTCAGGGACTTCTGCGCCTGCTTCTTGGCGCCCTTCTTGGGCTTCGACGCACCTTTCATACAGCGCAGCCTACCGCGAGCGGCGGCTGGGCTCTAGGCCTGCGTCGCGGGTAACGCCCGCGGGCGGTTGACGAAGACGTTGTCCAGGGCGGCCTGAAGCCCGGTCGCAACAGCACCCATGAGCACGGCGTTCTCGCCGAGGCTCGAGATCTCGACGCGCGGGGGGTACGGGAGCCACTGCTGCAGCAGCGCGCGCACCGGCTGGAGCAGGAGGTCGCCATTCATGCCGAGGCCGCCCCCGAGGACGATCAGCGCGGGATCGGCGACCGCCGCAATCGGTGCGATGTGCGCTGCGACCCGCCGTGCGATCTCTTCGACGATCGTGCCTGCGAGCTCGTCGCCGCGGCGCGCGGCGACGAAGATGTCGCGGGCGTCGTACGGCGGCGCAGCTCCGCCCGTCCCGTTCCAGGCGAGCTCTGCGGCGAGCTTCGCCGCGCCTTCGGCCGACGGATCGACGTCTGTACCGATGCCCGCCAGTGCCCAGTCGACCTCACCTGCCGCGCCGTGGTTCCCCCGGTGAAGCTCGCCGCCGAGGACGAGGCCCATCCCCGTGCCCGTTCCGATCGAGAGGAACGCGAAATCGTCGACGCCCCGCGCGACGCCCGCCCAACGTTCGCCGACTGCGGCTAGGTTGATGTCGTTCTCGAGGGTGACGGCCAGTCCGAGGCGCGTCTCGACTTCCGTGCCGAACGCGCGCCCCTCCAGCCCCCGAATGTACGGCGTCGTCAGGCGGAGCGTTCTCGTTGCCGTCTCGACGACGCCGGGAAACCCGAGCACGACGCCGTCGATCCGGTCGGCCGGCAGCGCGGCGGCCTCGACCAGCGACTCCTGCAACGCGGCGATTGCGTCGAGCGCGCCGGTCGCGTCCGCGCCCCGCAGCTCGACGTCCTGCCGTGCCCGGATCTGTCCGGCGAGATCGCAGACCGCACCCCGCAGGAAGCGCGAGCCGAGGTCGAGTCCTAGCACGAACGCGGCCTCCGGCACGGGTTCGAAG
>VAXY01000240.1 GCA_005885085.1 Actinomycetota bacterium
CAACCACGCACGCGGTTCCGATTCCTGGACTCGAGATCATGGCGAACGACGTCCGCTGCACGCACGGCGCCACCGTCGGCCGCGTCGACCGCGACCAGCTCTTCTATCTCATGGCGCGGGGGCTCTCGCGCAGCGAGGCGGAACGCCTGATCGTGCGCGGGTTCTTCGAGGACGTGCTCGCACGTGTCGAGCTCGCGCCCGTGCGCGAGGCACTCGCAACCGCACTCGAGGCCAGGATCCCACAGGCTTAGCGATGGTGTCGGTCGGGGTCTTGGGAGCGGCGGTGGCGCTGGCGGCGGTGCCGCATGGCAACCTGCTCCGCAACGCCGGTGCGGAGAGGGGCAGGCGTCGCAGAGCGGAGAGACGACGGTGACCGTCCCGGGTGGACGACGACAGGTGCCTTCACGGTCGACTTCTTCACGTTTCCACCCGAGAGCGAGGGCCAGCGGAGAAAGATGAGACGAAGCCTCGTTGTTGCCGTCGCTGCCCTCGTCGTGCCCGCAGTCGCGCTTGCATCGGGCTGGAGGATCATCGGCCAGGGGAAGGCGTCCGGGAAGTACACCGTCGCCGCTGCCTCCGGAACGGCGATCAAGCCGGCCGCGATCCGGTTGAAGGTGACCGCCTCGCCCAACATCAGAACCGTCGGGGGCTACTCGATCCAGTGCCGAAAGGGCGCGAAGAAGAAGAAGGGAACCGGGAAGGCCAACGGCCTGACGCCGGTCACCAAGGCTGTCGTCCTGCCGATCGCCAGCCCGGACAGCTGCGTCGTCGTCGCCAGCGCTACGCTCGGCTCGACGACGAAGATGACGGTCACGATCCTCTCCCGCCGCTGACACCCACCGCCGGAGGCTTCCTCCGGCCGCGGAAAGGCGCATACTCCGGCGGTGGCCCGAGCGCCGCTCTATGCGGTGGTGGCCCTGCTCGCAGCCGTCGCGCTGCCCTCGGCCGGCGCCGCCGCGAAAGGGGATGAGCACGTGCTGGTCATCCTCGCCTCGGCCGGGTCGAAGCCGTACTCCGTCGCCGAGGTCCAGCGGACGGTCAGCCAGGCGAACGCGTTCTTCGAGATCTCCTCGTTCGGCCAGGTTCGCCTGCGCGTCGACGTGACACCCTGGCTGCCCGTGCTCGCCACCAGCTCGAGCTGCGGCCTCTCGACCCGCGGCCTCGACGCGGTCGTCGCGCCCGCAAGACAAGCCGCCGACCGCGCCGGATTCAACCCCGACCTCTACGACGATGTCGTCTACACGCTGGCCGACAGCCATTGCGGCTTCCTCGGCGAGACGCTCGGGCACCAGATCATGCTGACGAGAGAGCCGACCGTTCCCCTCCTCCTGCACGAGCTCGGCCACACCTTCGGGCTCGGACACGCGCAGGCCTCCGACTGCACGACCAGCCCGGTCCGCTGCGGTATCGAGGAGACCGGCGACACGCTCAGTCCGATGGGCAGCGGCATGCTCGACTTCAGCGCCTACGAGAAGTACGTCCTCGGGTGGATCCCGTCTCAGCCGCACGTCTCTGTCCTGAAGAGGTACGTGCTGGCGCCGCCGACGTCCGTGTCCAACCTCGCCCAGGCGCTGATCGTCGACACCTCCCAGGGCTCCTGGTGGATCGAGTACCGCTCGCAGCCGTTCCGCGGACTCGTGTTCCGCTTCATCGACAGCCGCAAGCCGCCCTCGCAATTCGCGCCGTCGGCAGTTCTGATGCTGCGGCCGACGAAGGCCGGGCGGCCCTGGATCGTCAAGGGCGAGACGTACCGCATCCCCTTCTCGTTCCGAGTCACGTTGACGCGCGCCACCGCCGGCCGGGCTGAGGTCCGCTTCCGCCCGTAGCCCCCCGGTACGATGGCCGAGATGGCCGTAACAGCGCAGACGAAGCTCGACGCGCGGAAACTCCGCGCCGATTTCCCGATCTTCGAGCAGGAGGTGCGGGGCAAGCCGCTCGCCTACCTCGACTCCGCCGTCAGCGCGCACAAGCCGCGCCAGGTGCTCGACAAGCTGCGCACGTTCTACGAGACCTCGTACGCAAACGTGCACCGCGGCGTCTACACGCTCTCCGAGCTCGCCACCGCGGAGTACGAAGGCGCGCGGGAGAAGGTCGCGCGCTTCATCAACGCGCCGGCGGCGCGTGAGGTGATCTTCACGCACGGCGCGACCGAGAGCATCAACCTCGTCGCCTATGCGTGGGGCCTCGACAACCTCGGCCCGGGCGACGTCGTCGTCGTCACGGAGCTCGAGCACCACTCGAACTTCGTGCCCTGGCAGTACATCGCGAAGCGAACCGGCGCCACGTTCGAGGCCATCCCGCTGGACGAGCACGGCGAGCTCCGGCTCGACGCGCTGGAGGACATCGCGCGCGTCGGCAACGTGAAGGTGGTGGCGAACAACCTCGTCTCGAATGCGCTGGGCACGATCAATCCTGTCGAACGGCTTGCTGCGTGGGCACACGAACAGGGTGCGATCATGGTCGTCGACGCGGCGCAGGCGGCACCGCACCACGCGATCGACGTCCAGCAGCTCGGCTGCGACTTCCTCGCATTCTCGTCGCACAAGCTGTGCGGCCCGACGAGCGTCGGGGCGCTGTGGGGCCGAGCGGGCCTGCTCGAGGCGATGGCGCCGTTCAACCTGGGCGGCCATATGATCCGCTCGGTCTCACTCGAGGAGACGACCTGGGGTCAGATCCCGTTCAAGTTCGAGGCGGGGACGCAGCCGATCGCAGAGGCAGTCGGCTTCGGCGCGGCGATCGACTACATCACCGACGTCGGGGTCGACGCGATCGAAGAGCACGAGCGCGAGCTGCTCGTCTACGCGCTCGAACAGTTGGCGGAGGTACCGGGGCTGACCGCATACGGGCCGGCGCCGGAGCGGCGCGCCGGGATCGTCTCGTTCAATCTCGACGGCGTGCACCCGCACGACGTCGCGCAGATCCTCGACATGGACGGTGTCGCCATCCGCGCCGGGCACCACTGCTGCCAGCCGCTGATGGCCAAGCTCGGCGTCGCGGCGACGAACCGCGCCAGCTTCTACCTGTACACGATTCCGGAAGAGGTCGACCGCCTCGCCGAGGGACTCCACAAGGCCCATAAGCTCCTAGCGTGAACGAGTTCGACCAGCTCTATC
>VAXY01000064.1 GCA_005885085.1 Actinomycetota bacterium
AGCCGGATGAGGAGCTTCAATCTGCGACAGGTCAAGCTCCGCTCGGGTCAGGAGTACCGCGACGAGATCGAGCTCGAGCTGGAGCCGTACGAGCTTGGCGGCGAGCGCTACTTGCCGGTGCCCGACAGGGTCCCGGCTGAGCTCGCGATCACCAAGGCCAGCACCGGGACCCTCTTCGAGCTCGCCTTCACGTCACGCCTCCACGGCCCCTGCTACCGGTGCCTCGATGACGCCGTGCTCGAGGTCCCGATCGAGGCGCGTGAGTACCAGGCGACGAATCCCGAGGGCTCCGACGAGCTCCGCACGCAGTACCTGCAGGACGACAATCTCGACCTGGGCGGGTGGTCACGGGACGCGATCGCGCTCGCACTTCCGGACAAGATCCTCTGCCGGCTCGACTGTGCCGGCCTCTGCCCGGTGTGCGGCAAGAACCTGAACAACGAACCGCACGCGCACGAGGAGAAGGTGACCGACCCCCGCTGGTCGGCCCTCGAAAGCCTGCGCGAGAAGCTCTAGCGCCCGATCGACGACATGTCCGCGTAGCGCGGCCCTGCGGCGGCCCCGGGCGGAAACGCCTCGTCGAGTTGCTGCAGCTCGTCGTCGCTGAGCTCGAGCTCCGACGCGGCAGCATTCTGCTCGAGGTACGTGCGTCGCTTCGTGCCGGGAATCGGGACGACGTCGTCGCCGCGGGACAGCACCCACGCGAGCGCCAGCTGCGCCGGCGTGCAGCCTTTCTCCTCGGCGAGCTCGCGCACGTGCGCGGCGAGCGCGCGATTGCGCTCGAAGTTCTCGCCCTGCATGCGCGGGTGGTGCCGGCGGAAGTCGTCGTCCGAGAGCTCCTCCGGAGAGGAGAAGCGGCCGGCGAGGAAGCCGCGTCCGAGCGGGCTGTACGCGACGAAGCCGATGCCGAGCTCGCGCACGGTCGGCAGGGCCGCCTGCTCGGGATCGCGTGTCCACAGCGACCACTCGGATTGCAGCGCGGTGATCGGATGCACCGCGTGCGCGCGGCGGATCGTCTCCGGCCCCGCCTCCGACAGGCCGATGTGGCGCACCTTGCCCGCGGCGACGAGCTCGGCCATCGCGCCGACCGTCTCCTCGATCGGCGTGTCTGCGTGGACGCGGTGCTGGTAGTAGAGGTCGACGGACTCGACGTTCAGGCGCCGCAGCGACGCGTCGATCGCCTCGCGGACGTACTGCGGGCTGCCGTCGATCGTCCGGGTGCCGTCGTCGAACCAGCGGTTGCCGAACTTCGTCGCCAGCACGACCTCGTCCCGACGCCCGGCGATCGCGCGACCTACGAGCTCCTCGTTGCCGCCCTGGCCGTAGACGTCGGCCGTGTCGAGGAAGTCGATCCCGAGCTCGAGCGCGCGGTGGATGGTCGCGATCGACTCCTGCTCGTCGGTCGGGCCGTACCAGGCCGACATGCCCATGCAGCCGAGCCCTTGCTCCGAGATGACGAGACCTTCTCCGAGCGTGCGCGTCTCCATGACCCGAGCGTACAGACCGCCAGCTAGACTGCGCCGTCCATGGCCGTCCCCAAGAAAAAGACTTCCAAGGCGCGCCGCGACAAGCGCCGCGCACAGCACGGCATCGAGGCGCCGCGCCTGAACCTCTGCCCGCAGTGCGGACAACCGAAGCGCCCGCACCGCGTCTGCCCGACGTGCCACACGTACCGCGGCCGCGACGTCGAGCCGCTCCGCACTCCCGCGCCGTAGCCCGTGATCCGCGTCGCCGTCGACGCGATGGGTGGCGACCGCGGTGCCGAGGAGATCGTCGCCGGCGCGCTCGCCGCGCGCTCTGACGACGTCGCGCCCCTGCTCGTCGGCCCGGCGGGCCTCGAGACGCAAGGGCTGGAGCTGATCGAGGCGCCGGACGTGATCACGATGGACGAGAAGCCGACCGAGGCCGTGCGCGCGAAACCGAACAGCTCGCTCGTCGCCGCCTGCCGTGCCGTCGGCGAGGGCCGCGCCCAGGCAGTCGTCTCGGCGGGCAACACAGGCGCGATGCTCGCCGCGTGCCTGCTCGAGCTGCGCCGCATTCCCGGCGTTCGCCGGCCCGCGATCGCGGTCACGATTCCGGCGCGGCGCGGCGCATCGGTGTTGCTCGACTCCGGTGCCAACGCCGACGCGCGCCCAGAGGACCTGCTCCAGTTCGCGCACATGGGTGCGGTCTTCGCGCGGGAGATCCTCGACGTGCGCGATCCCGAGATCCGGTTGCTCTCGATCGGCGAGGAGCGGGAGAAGGGGAACCAGCTGACGCTGGAGGCGCACGACCTCCTCGCGGCGAGCGACCTCAATTTCGGTGGCAACACGGAAGGTCGCGACCTCCTGCGCGGCGCCGCGGACGTCGTCGTCACCGACGGCTTCACCGGCAACGTCGTCCTCAAGCTGCTCGAGGGAACGATCACGAACCTGCTCGACTCCTTCCGCGAGGAGATCACCGCGACGACCCGAGGGAAGCTCGGCGGGCTGTTGATCCGCCCCGCGGCGCGGCGGCTCAGAAACCGTCTCGACCCCGACACCTACGGTGGGGCCTACCTGCTCGGGCTGCGCGGGCTGGCGGTGATCGCGCACGGCAATTCCTCCAGTCGCGCGGTCGCGAACGCGATCCGGCTCGCGGCCCGCGGCGTCGACCACGACGTGGTCGGGCGACTTGCTCAGCCGGTCGGGGACACCGTGTTAGAGTCCGCCCCCTCTACGACTCCGACCCCCACGTGAGGTGACATGGCAGCGTCGCGCGAGGAAGTCTTCGAGCGAGTAAAGGAAGTCCTGACCGAGCAGCTCGGTGTCGACGAGGGCGAGATCACGGAGGAGGCCTCGTTCCAGGAGGATCTCGACGCCGACTCGCTCGACCTCGTCGAGCTGATCATGGAGCTCGAAGATCAGTTCGGGATCAAGATCTCCGACGAGGACGCTCAGAAGATTCAAACCGTCGGCCAGGCCGTCGACTACGTCTCGTCACACCAGTAGCGCCCCACGCGGGGACGTCTCCCAGCTCGCGAAGCTGATCGAGAACCTGCCCGACGAACGGGCGCAGCAGGTCTACACGCATGCATCCTGGGCGAGCGAGCGGTCCGCGTCGTACGAGCGGCTCGAGTTCCTCGGCGACAGCGTGCTGGAGCTCGCAATCGCGCGCGAGCTCTACGAGCGCTACCCCGACTTCAGCGAAGGACGGCTCGCGAAGATCCGCTCGCATGTCGTCTCACGCGCGAGCTGCGCAGTCGTGGCGCGGCAGCTGAACCTTGGACAGCAGCTCGCCGAGCACGGCGTCGAGATCCCGGACGACGAGCTCCACCGGCTGTCGCACAACCGCAACGTGCTCGCCGCGCTGCTCGAAGCGGCGTTGGCGGCCCTGTTCCTCGAGCACGGGTTCGAGCCGGTCGAGCAGCCGATCGTGCAGGCATTCGCCGGCAGGATCGACTACGCGCTCACGAGCCACGTCGACTACAAGACCGAGCTGCAGGAGGCGCTCGCGCGCCGCGGCATGTCGGTCAGCTACTCCGTGCTCGACGTCGCAGGGCCGCCGCACGACCGGCGCTTCAGGTGCGCGGCGGTGATCGACGGCGAGCAGCTCGGCGTCGGCGCCGGCGAGTCGAAGAAGGCGGCCGAGCAGGAGGCCGCGAAGGAGGCCCTGGCCGCTCTCGGCGTCGAAGTGTCGGCGGCGTAGACTCGACTTTCGGGCGTAACTCCAGCACCATCCGCGGGAGGAGCTAGCCTCCCCTCGGCATGAACTTGCGCGCAATCAAGCTGCGCGGCTTCAAGTCGTTCCCTGAGCCGGTCGAGGTGCGCCTCGAGCCGGGCGTCGCCGTGGTCGTCGGCCCCAACGGCTCGGGCAAGTCGAACGTCTCGGACGCGATCGTCTGGGCGGCCGGCTCGATGGCGCCCTCGGAGCTCCGCGCCGAGAAGCCGGACGACGTCATCTTCGCCGGAGGCGGCGGCCGCCCGGCCGAGGACTTCTGCGAGGTCGAGCTCCTGTTCGACAACCCCGACGGCGAGGGACCGCTGCCCTACACCGAGCTGTCGGTCGCCCGCCGGCTGCACCGAGGCGGGGAGGGCCAGTACCTGCTCAACCGCACCGCCGTCCGGCGCATCGATCTCGTCGAGCTGCTGGCCGACCTCGGCCTCGGCGGCGGGATGCATTCGATCATCGGGCAGGGCCGCGTCGAGGAGATCCTCGGCTCCAAGCCCGAGGAACGGCGCGAGCTGCTCGAGGAGGCCGCGGGGCTCGGCCGCTTCAAGAAGCGCAAGCACCGCGCCGAGCTGAAGCTCGCGCGGGTCGGGATTCAGGTCGAGCGCGCCCGCGACGTCGAGGCGGAGGTGAAGAAGCGTCTCCGTCCGCTCGCGCTGCAGGCGACGGCCGCGGAACGCGCCGAGAAGCTGCGCGGCGAGATCGCGTCGCTGCGTGCGCGGGTCGCCGAGCTAGATCTGGCCGAGCTGCGCGAGCGGCTCGAGGACGGCGAGGACCGGCGCACGGCAGCCGTGCTCGCACGCAAGCATGCGGACGACAAGCTCGACAGCCTGCTCGAGGACCGCCGCCGCGCGGAGGAAGAGCTCGCCGACGCCGCCGGCAGGCGCGAACAGGCGACGGCGATGCTCTACCGGCTGCGCAGCGCGCGCGAGCGCCTGGAGCTTCGCCGCGAGAGCGCGCAAGCGCAACTCGACAATCTTCGCGCCGAGCTCGCGCGGCCACGCCGCGTGCTCGACGCACGCGTGCGCGTCGAGCGCGAGACGCTGCGCGAACAGGCGCGCGTCGCACATGAGCGGCTCCAAACGCTCGAGCGGGCGCTGGCCGAGCGGGAAGGCTTGCCTCCGGCGGCGCGGGCACTGGCGGAGCAGGGTGAGCGACTCGCGCTCTCCCTCCTCGACGTCGAGCCTGGGACCGAGCGCGCGGTCGCCGCGGCGCTCGGGCACCGTGCGGCTGCAATCGTCGCCGGCGACGCACGCTCGGCGCTCGCGCTCGCGGAGCGCGCGCGAGCCGCCGGTCTCGGCAGCGTCGTCGTCCTGACACGCGACCCCTCGGCCCTCGTCCGGGAACTTCCGGTCGTTCCGAAGGAGCAGCTGCTGCAGTCACAGGTCCCCGCCGTCACACGGGAAGGCTTCGCCTACGACCCGCAGCGCGGCGAGCTCTGGTTCGCAGGCGAGACGGCTGAGGCCGTCTGGCTCGAGCTCGAGGCGCGCCGCCGCGCCCTGGCGACCGAGGTCGACGAGCTCGAGGCCCGGGTTGCCGCCCCGATTCCCGAGGACGCCTACACCGCTGCTCGCGATCCCGTCACCGTGACACTGGCGCGGCTCGCCGCGCGGCTCGTCGAGAATCTCGACGGGATCGCGGACGACCGGTTCGGGGCGTCGCTTCGCGCGCGCGCCGACGCGGGCTCGACGCGCACCGGCGCCCTCGCGGAGGAGCTGCGCCGGCTCGGCGCGGCCGAGGTGGACGCGCGCCGCGCGGCGGCTGAGGCCGGCGAACGGCTGAGCGCCGTCGATGTCGAACGGGCGCGCATCGAAGCGGAGGCCGACGAGGCGCGGCGCAGGCTCGAAGCCGCGGCCGCAGACCCGGCCGAGGGCGACGACCGCGAGGAGCTCGCGGAACGCATCGACCGGTTGGACCGCCGGCGCGAGGCGCTCGGGCAGGTCAACCCACTCGCCAAGCAGGAGTACGACACGGAAAAGGAGCGCCTGGTCGAGCTGTCGACGCAGCGGGCCGACCTCGAGCAGAGCCTGACCGAGCTCGAGCAGCTGCGCGACGATCTCGCGCGCACCGTCGAGGGGCGGTTCGCCGAGACCTTTGCAGCGGTGCAGGCGAACTTCGCGGAGGTGGCATCGACGTTGTTCCCCGGCGGTGAAGGACGCCTGCGTCTGACCGAGCCCGAGGACGAGGATGAGCAACCCGGCATCGAGGTCGAGCTTCGTCCTGCGGGGAAGAGGGTGACGCGGCTCTCGTTGTTGTCCGGCGGCGAGAAGGCGCTCGGCGCGATCTCGTTCCTGTTCGCGCTCTTCCTCGCGCGGCCGTGCCCGTTCTACCTGCTGGACGAGGTCGAGGCGGCGCTGGACGACACGAACATCGGTCGCTTCGTCGAGTTGCTCCGTCGCTACTCCGACCGCGCGCAATTCATCGTCATCACCCACCAGAAGAGGACGATGGAGGCGGCGGACATCCTGTACGGGGTGACGATGGGCGCGGACGGGGTTTCCCAGATCGTGTCGCGCCGGCTCCCGCGCGAAGACGCGGTCGCCGTCGCGTAAACCGAACTGCTGGGGTCTGACCCCAGCACTTCAGCCTGCCGCTACGGTTCGCGCCTCGTGGCGCGATCCTGGGCACAGCTACTCGGCGAGGAGAACGCACAGCCCGAGCCGGAGGAGGATCGCGCCGGGCTGTTCTCGCGCCTGCGCGACTCGCTCTCGAAGAGCCGGCGCGCGCTCACGGCCGAGCTCGCGTCCGCGGCGTTCGATCCCGGTGACGACGCGGCGTGGGAGCGGCTCGAGGAGGCGCTCATCCGTGCCGACGTCGGCGTGCGCGCGACGGCGGAGCTCGTGCGCCGATTGGAGGCTCGCCAAGACCTCACCGACCTGAACGAGGCGCTCGCCGAGGAGCTCGCAGCGCTGCTCGGCGAGCCCGCGACGCTGGACGTCCGGGCGGATCCGAGCGTGCTGCTCGTCGTCGGCGTCAACGGCACCGGGAAGACGACGACGATCGGGAAGCTCGCAGCACGACTGCGCCAGCACGGCCATTCGGTCGTGCTCGCCGCTGCGGACACGTTTCGCGCCGCCGCGGAGGAGCAGCTCGAGATCTGGGCCGCGCGTGCGAGTGCGGAATTCGTCGGCGGCGAGCGGGGGGCGGACCCGGCCTCGGTCGCCTACGACGCAATCGAGCGCGCCGACCGAGACGGACGCGACGTCGTGATCGTCGACACCGCCGGACGCCTCCACACACAGGCGAACCTGATGCAGGAGCTGTCGAAGGTGCGCCGCGTGATCGAAGGCAAGCTCGAGGGCGCGCCGCACGAGACGCTGCTCGTCGTCGACGCGACGACCGGCCAGAACGGACTGCAGCAGGCGCGTCTCTTCGGGGAGGCCGTCGGCGTCACCGGCGTCGCGCTGACGAAGCTCGACGGTAGCGCGAAAGGCGGCATCGCGGTCGCGATCGCCCACGAGCTCGAGCTGCCCGTCAAGCTCGTCGGCGTCGGGGAAGCGCTGGAGGATCTCCGGCCGTTCGATCCCGAAGACTTTGCCCGCGCGCTCGTATCCGGTTAAGGTCGCGCGCATGCCATCTGCAGAGAACAGCATCGTCATCAACCGGCCGCGTTCCGACGTCTTCGCATTCGTCGCGAACCACGAGAACGACGTCAAGTGGCGTCCGGGCGTGCTCGACATCGCGCGCGCGTCCGGGGAGGGGCAGGGCGCCGTCTACCGCCAGGGCGTGAAAGGCCCGATGGGGAAGCGGATCAACGCCGACTTCGAGGTGAGCGCGTACCAGGAGGGATCGCACCTCGCCTTTCGCACGCTCGGTGGACCGGTCCAGCCCGAAGGCAGCTATCGCTTCGAGGACGCGGACAGCGGCACACGAGTGACGTTCTCGCTCTCGGCGAACCTGCGTGGACCGCAGAAGCTGATGGCCCCGATGGTCTCGAAGTCGATGCGCAGCCAGGTCGACGCGCTCGCGAACCTGAAGCGCGTGCTCGAGTCGTAGCTGCGTCGCACCCCGTGCCGGCCGGATCGCTCACCGTCGTCGGGACCGGGATCGCGTTCGGCGTCCAGCTGACCCCCCAAGCCCGCATGGCGATCGAGCGCGCGGACGACGTCTTCTATCTCCTGGCCGAACCGGCCGCCGAGGTCTGGTTCAGGAAGCTCAGTCCGAGCGCGCACTCCCTCCGTCCCCACTACGCCGTCGGCCGTGAGCGCGCCGAGACGTACGTACGCATGGTCGAAGAGATCCTCGGCGCGGTGAGAGAGGGCCGCAACGTCTGTGCGGTCTTCTACGGCCATCCGGGCGTGTTTGCATCCCCGTCGCACGAGGCCGTTCGCCGGGCGCGTGCGGAAGGGTTCTCGGCGGTGATGCTGCCGGCGGTCTCGGCGGAGGACTGTCTCTTCGCGGACCTCGGAGTCGATCCCGGCGAGAGCGGCTGCCAGAGCTACGAGGCGACCGACTTTCTCCTCCGCCGCCGCACCTTCGATCCCGCGGCGCCGCTCGTTCTGTGGCAGGTCGCCTTCATCGGTGTCACCGGTGCCCCCGTTGAGCCGTCGCCGCACGCGTTCGGCGTGCTCGTCGATCACCTGCTCGAGTTCTACGAGGACTCGCACCGGGTGATCGTGTACGAGGCGTCGCCCTACCCGGTAGGTGCGGCCAGCATCCGGGAGTTCACACTCGGCGAGGTCCGCGCCGCCGAGCTCGGGGCGATGTCCACCTTGTACGTCCCACCTGCGGCGGTCACGCCTGTCGATGCCGGCCTGCGGGCGCGTCTCGACGCGGCCAACGTTGAACCGGTTCCCGAAAGGTTGTAGCGTCCTCTGTGGCGATGAACGGCAACGGTGGCAAGGGCGGTCCGCAGGAACTGGCCGAGTTCTTCGCGAGCTTGGCCGAGAACCCCGCGCTCTACAACGACTACCTCACGAATCCCCTCGGGGCGCTGCGGGCAGCCAACATCAGCGAGGACCTGATCAGCGCGGTGCTGGCAGGCGATCTCCACCATCTGAACAAGCGGTTCCAGGAAGAGTTCGCGCAGACGATCATCTTGGGGACGATCGTCCGCGGGTAGGCTCCGCGACCTTTCCGCGTCGGTAATCGTCCAACCACACGCTGCGGACGGCCACGCGGTCGGCCATGACCGTGTTGCCCTTCGCGACGTAGTGCTCTCGCGCGGTGTCGAACGCGTCCTTCGCCTCGGCGAGCTCACCGCTCTCCACGCTCGCACGGCCGAGGCTCAGCCACGCGTCGCCGCGCAGGTTCGGGCAGTCCGTCTGCTCGGCGAGCTCGACCGCTTCACGCGCGAGCGCCTGCGCTTCGCCCGCGCGACCTTGGTCGGCTAGCAGCTGCGCGCGCACGACGCGCCACGAGATCTGAGAGGTGAAGTCGTCCTCGGACGCCAGGCGGGCGCTCATTCCCGTCAACGCCTCGGCTTCGTCGTCCCGCTCCTGCAGGTGGAGCGAAGCGGCGAGCGAGGCGGCGATGGTCGCAAGGTTCGCTTTCTCTCCCATCGGCTCGAGCGTCTCGAAAGCCGCGCGCAGCTCGATTTCGGCGGCGTACGGATCGCCGGCGAGGAGCTCGACCGCTCCCGACCAGGTCTGCAGCGCCGCCAGTGAGACCGTTTGCCCGAGGTCCTTGAGGACGGCATGACTGGCGCGGTAGAGGTCGCGCGCGGTGTCGAAGTTCCGGCGCATGGCTTCGAGCAGTGCAGCGACGGCGTCGACGACCGCCGCCTCGAGAGAACGATCGCTCGGGACACGCTCGCGGATCTCGCGGCAGCGAGCCAGCGCTTCCGGCACGGGCAGGGGCCCGGCCAGGGCCGCGCGTACGCGGGCATTGCCGAGCTCGCCGCGTTCCCGGGCCTCCGCCGCGTCGGTGTGGGCGCTCGCACGGTCGAGCGCCTCCTCCATCGGTCCGATCTGACACCGCAGCCAGTGCGCCTCCGCGACCAGGAGCCAGGCGAGCGCCAGACCGGCGTCGTACTCGAGCTCCTGAAACGCGGGAATGACCGAATCCGCAGCGTCCATCAGCTCCTGGGTGCCGCGCTCGGGGTACGTGTACGCGTGCAGAAGCGCCTGCTCGAGCAGCACGCGGCAGCGCAGCAGCCTGTCCGTGGCGGCGTCGGCGAGCTCCGCGGCCTCCCGCAAGCTCTCGTCCGCCTCCGCGAGACGACCGGCTTCGCGTCGGGAGCGGCTGAGGTCCAGCAAAAGCTCGCGACGCGCAGGCTCCTCGGCAGGGATCAGGGCGGTGGCTCGTTCCAGGAGCGTGACCGCGGCGGGAATGTCACGCCGGAGCAGCGCGCGCCGGCCCGCGCCGCCGAGGATGTGCGCAGCGCGGGTGGCCAGCGTTCGTGCTTCCTCGTCGAGGGGGCCCAGTTGCTCGCGGTACCGGAACGCCTGCTCGAGGTGGTAGCCGACGATCTCGTCCAGCTCGCCGGCACGGCCGGCGTTCGTGTTCGCCGCCCAGTCTGCGAAACGCTCATGCAGCTGCGCGCGGAGCTCCTTCGGGATGCCGGCGTACGCCGCGTCGCGAATCAGAGCGTGGCGGAACCGATAGGCGTCCTCGCGCCCGGGTCGAGCGGCGAGCAGATCCTTGCGCGCAAGCTTGAGCAGGAGCGCGTCCATGTCGGGTGGTTCCCCGTCGACCGAGAGCCGCCGGAGCGCAGCTCGCGTGAACTCTTTTCCGGCCACGGCCGCGCGCTCGAGCAGCGCGCGCTCGTCGTGCGGAAGCCGGTCGAGGCGCGCCGCGATCAACGCGTGAATCGACGGCGGAATCGTGTCCGGCGAACCGCCCTCCGCGAGCATCGCCGCCATCTGCTCGAGATAGAGCGGGTTGCCTTCGGCGGCTTCGGCGATGCGCGCGCGGGCGTGCCCGTCGAGCGGCCATTCCTGTCCGATCTCGTCGAGCAGCTCGTGCGACTCCTCCTCCGTCAGCGGCTCGAGTACCAGCCCGCTGCCCACCTGCGTCAACCATCCCGGACGCTCGTCGAGGAGATCCGGACGCGCCAGGCAAACCAGCAGGAAGGGCGCGTCGTGGGTCCAGCCGGCGAGATACTCGAGCAAGTCGAGCAACGTCGGCTCGGCCCAGTGGATGTCTTCGACGACGACGACGAGCGGTTGATCGCGGGCGAGCTCTTCGAACAGACGCCGTACCGCCCAGAACGTCTCGCCGGCGGGTGCCTCCGTCGCGGTCGGGCCGACGGCGCCGAGGACCCGAGTCGCGACGAGCTCCGCGTCCTCGCTGCCCGCCAGGACCTCGCGCACACCGTCGTCGCTGCCCAGCGTCCCGACGATGGTCACCAGCGGCCAGAACGTGATCCCGTCGCCGTAAGGGAGGCAGCGTCCCGTCAGTG
>VAXY01000232.1 GCA_005885085.1 Actinomycetota bacterium
CGCTCCGATCCCGCTGGACGCCGGTGCAACGGAAGCAGAGCGGGCCGCGCCCCGGCTGGTCGACGAGGAGAGCGTTCAGGTGCGGCTCGTCGACTCGATCATCACCAGGGCGGTCGAGAGCCGGGCCAGCGACGTGCACTTCGTCCCCACCGGCGACTCACTCGCCGTGCGGATCCGCGTCGACGGCGTCGTCCACGACCTCGAGCGGATTCCGAACGCCGAAGCCCCCGCCGTCGTCTCCAGGATCAAGGTGCTTGCCAAGCTCGACATCGCCGAGCACCGCCGGCCGCAAGACGGCCGCATCGCGGTCCATCCCGAAGGGAAGCGCGAGCTCGACATCCGCGTCGCGGTCCTCCCGACCGTCGGCGGTGAGGGTGTCGTCATGCGGCTGCTCGAGAAGGCCCGCTCCGCGCCGACGCTCAGCGACATCGGCCTTTCGTTCCAGATGCAGATGGACATCGAGAAGCTCAACCACACGTCCCTCGGCGCCTTCCTCGTCACCGGCCCGACCGGGTCGGGGAAGTCGACGACGCTCTACGCAGCTCTCGACGACATCAACCGCCCCGGCATCAACGTGATCACGGTCGAGGACCCGGTCGAGTACCGCGTGCCCGAGATCTTCCAGGTCGAGGTCCATCCGCGGGCCGGCCTCACGTTCGCGACCGCGCTCCGCGGCATTCTGCGTGCCGATCCCGACGTGATCATGGTCGGCGAGGTTCGCGACGACGAGACGGCAGGGATCGCACTCGAGGCAGCGCTGACGGGCCACTTCGTCCTCTCGACCCTGCACACCAGCGATGCTCCGAGCGCTCTGACGCGGTTGATCGACATTGGCATCGAGCCACATCTTGCGAGCGCCGCTGTCACTGCGGTGCTCAACCAGCGGCTCGTCCGCCGTGTCTGCACGGATTGTCGTCAGCCGGTGGAGGCGAGCGAGGAGCAGCTCAGCGCGATCGGCTTCTCCGAGGCGCAGATCGCCCGCGGCATCGCCATGTACGACAGCCGGGGTTGCGACACGTGCAGCGATGGCTTTCGCGGCCGCGTCGGCGTCTTCCAGCTGATGCTCGTCAACGACGAGATCGCGGAGCTGACGACTCAGCGGCCGAGCCGCGACGTGCTCAAGAACGCGGCTTTCGCGGCCGGCATGCGAACGCTGCGCGAGGACGGTCTCGACAAGGTCGCCCGCGGCTTGACGACGCTCGCCGAGCTCGAGCGCGCCCTACCGTAACGCGTTCGCGATCGCCGCTTCCACGTCTCGGCGCACGATGCAGCCGGCGAGGTGGTCGTTGACGACACCACACGCCTGCATCGCTGCGTAAACCGTCGTCGGCCCGACGAAGCGGAAGCCGGCGCGCTTCAACGTCTTGGAGAGCGCGACCGATTCCTGCGACGTCGCGGCCCAGTCGCGGGGGCTTCTAGGTGCTCGGTGTCGCTGCGGGCGATGCTCCCAGACGAGCTCGCTCAGGGGCGTTCCCGCCTCCCGAAGCGCGAGTGTCCCGCGCGCGTTGGCGATCGCCGCCTCGATCTTGCCGCGATGCCGGATGATGGCGGCGTCCCCGAGCAGTCGCGTGACGTCGCGCTCGCCGAAGCGCGCAACGCGCTCGGGGTCGAAGCCGGCGAACGCTGTGCGGAAGTTGTCACGTTTGCGCAGGATCGTCAGCCATGACAGGCCGGACTGGAAGCCTTCCAGGCAGATGCGCTCCAGCAGTCCGCGCTCCTCGAGCACCGGGCGTCCCCACTCCTCGTCGTGGTAGGCGACGTACAGCGGGTCGCCCGAGCTCCAGCAACGCTTGGGCTCAGCCAACCTCCACCTTGACCATGCCGTCGACGACGCGGACGGCGAAGGTCGCGACGGACTCCACCGCGGGCAGTGTCAACGCGCGGCCGCTGCGGATCTCGATGTTGGCTCCGTGGCGAGGGCAGATCGCCACGCCTTCGTCGCAGTCGAAGTCGCCTTCGCAGAGCGGCCCGTCGTCATGCGAGCAACGGTCCTCGAGCGCGTAGTACTCACCGTTCAGGTTGTAGACCCCGATCGCGAGCGAGCCCGCGTAGACGATCCTGACCGAGCATGAGGGCAGCTCCTCGACCGGGCAGACGTCGAGCTCGGGCATTGACTACTTCAACTCGAGGTCCGACGAAGCGCCGGCCCACTCCTCGGGGAGCGGCGTTCCCT
>VAXY01000065.1 GCA_005885085.1 Actinomycetota bacterium
GGCGGATGCGCGAGAAGTACGTGATCCGCGACTTCCACCCACTGGTCTTCTTCTATGCCCTCGGCTTGCTGATGACGGTGCTCGGGCTCGGGCTCGGAATCGCGGAGGTCGTGCTGCGGATCATGGGCAACGCCGTCTCGGTGGGGACGGTCGTGCTCGTCGCGCTGCTCCTGATCTTCGGCCTGCAGTTCACGCTCTTCGCGATGTGGTTCGACATGGAGTCGAACAAAGATTTGCGCTGAGTTTCCTGTCTGTAAAGCGCTCGTAAAGTCTGAGGCCGCCGGAAACAGGCGTCGGTAGAGTCCCGCCGATGCCTACCGCCGTCGTCACCGGCGGGGCCGGTTTCCTGGGCTCCCACCTCTGCGATTACCTGGTCGGTCGCGGCTTCCGCGTCATCTGCGTCGACAACCTGGACACGGGCTCGCTCCAGAACGTCGAGCACCTGCGGGGCGAAAGCTTCGAGTTCGTCAACCACGATGTGACCGAGCAGCTCGAAGTCGAGGGGCAGGTCGATGCCGTCTACCACCTCGCGGCGCTGGCGAGCCCGATCGACTACCTGCGCATGCCGCTGCACTCGCTCAAGGTTGGCTCGTACGGGACGCACCACGCGCTCGGACTCGCGAAGTGGAAGCGCGCGCGGTTCCTGCTCGCCTCCACGAGCGAGGTCTACGGCGACCCGCAGGTCCACCCGCAGCCCGAGACCTACTGGGGCAACGTCAACCCGATCGGCCCGCGCGGCGTGTACGACGAAGCGAAGCGCTACGGGGAGGCGCTGACCATGGCGTACCAGCGCCAGCAGGGCGTCGACACTGCGATCGCGCGCATCTTCAACACCTACGGGCCCCGGATGCGGCCCAACGACGGGCGCGCGGTTCCCACGTTTGTCAGGCAGGCTCTGGAGGGCAAGCCCCTGACCGTGTTCGGCGACGGCACCCAGACACGCAGCTTCTGCTACGTCGACGACCTGATCCGCGGTCTCGTCGCGCTGGCGGAGTCAGAGGAGCACTTGCCGGTCAACCTCGGCAACCCGCGCGAGTTCACGCTCTTCCACCGTCTCGAAGAGCGAGATCGTGTACGAGGCGCTCCCGATCGACGATCCGCAGGTGCGCCAGCCCGACATCACGCGGGCGAAGCAGCTGCTCAACTGGGAGCCCGAGATCGAGCTCGAAGAGGGCTTACGCCGGATGCTGCCCTCCTTCGGACGGGAGCCGGTCATTGCGTAGACATATCGGGGTCTTCGCAGCGATCGTCTTCTTCGCTGCCGCTCTCGCCGTGCCGGCCGCACAGGCTCAGCGACACCTGCTGGTCGGGATGCAGGACGACGCGATGGCGCTGCGCGGCGACCCCGACTTCACATTCGGGACGATGAAGCAGCTGCGTGTCCAGATCGTGCGCATCAACCTGAACTGGCCCGACGTCGCCAAACGGCGGCCGGCCCATCCGCAGGATCCCGCCGACGACGCGTACGACTGGGATCTGTACGACCGCGCGATTCGCTACGCGAACCAGTACGGCGAGCAGGTGATGCTCACGATCCTCTTCACGCCGAAGTGGGCGAACGGAGGTAGGGCGCATAACGTGCCGCCGACCAACTACAACGACCTGCGGAACTTTGCGTATGCCGCGGCGACGCGTTACAGCGGCCACTACATCCCGAACACGGACAACTTCACCGAGACGTACCTGCCGGCGGTGAAGTACTGGACGGCGTGGAACGAGCCCGCCAATCCGAACTGGTTGCGGCAGGTCTCGGGCGGAAAGTTCGTCAGCCCACGCTCGTACGCGCACATCTGTACATCGATCTGGCAAGGCGTGCACTTCACGAACTTCGCCGGCGAGAAGGTGGCGTGCGGCGTCACCGGCCCGCGTGGCAACAACCAGGCGCATTCGTCGCGCCCGTCGATGTCGCCGCTCGCGTTCATGACGGCGACACGCCGGGCGGGGCTGCGCACCATGGATGCGTACGCACACAACCCGTACTACGGCCGCCCGAGTGAGACGCCGACCGCCAGGCCCGGCGGCTCGGCGGTCACGCTCGGAAACATCAACACGCTCATCTCGCTCGTGAACAAGCTCTGGGGGAAGAAGCGCATCTGGATCACCGAGTACGCGTGGCAGACGCCGCCGGACCGCATCTTCGGTGTCTCGTTCGCCCGCCAGGCGGCCTACGTGCGGCAGTCGTTCGCGATCGCTCGGGCGAATCCGCGTATCGACATCATGGTGTGGTTCATGCTGCGCGACGACACGAATCTCACCGTGGGTTGGCAGTCCGGGATGCTCACCGCGAAAGGCAAGAAGAAGCCGGCCTTCAGCGTCTTTGCGCGCCTACCTCACTGAGTGCGCGTGAGGGAACCGATGGTTGCGTGACAGTGCCGGCCGCGGCGCTGAAGCATCGCCGCCCGCTCGAGTTCGCCTCGCGCTAAGAACTCGTTTCACAAAGACGCCGCCCCGGCCGCCTCAAGGGAGAGGGGCGACTGGTTACCTCCCCTCTCGAGCCGCGCTCGAACCGCGCCTGCGCTCCTATTTAGCTCGGAAGCAAGACCAAGTCTCGTTCCGCGGGATGTAGATATACGCCCCATTGGGCTGCTGCGGACACGGCGGCGTGCCACGCAGGTAGATGTCGGGCCGTAGAAGGTGCTGGACGCCGATGAACTCGCCCGTCGCGAACTCGAAGACCAAGAGCTCGTAGGAGGGCCCTCTGTCGCCAAAGCCGGGCGTGCCCGGAAGCGGGGGCAGGCCGAGGCCGGGCGGCGCGCAGATTTGCCGGGTCGGGTCTGCCAGGGGCCGGACGCAGGTCCAGCCGGCCTGCGCCAGTTGATCCGGCGTCACACCTGCGCTACTCGGGGCCGCCGTGCTTGCTAATGCAGCTGCGACAGTCGCGGCCACGACAAGCAGCGAGCGCATCGCGTGCTTCATCGGAGACCTCCTCCATCTCCCTGCATACAGAAACGCCGCAGCGTCTCCCCTTCGACCGATTCTCCCACGACGAACACGGCCTGACAACCTGACAGGCCAAGTGCTGCGTCATTCTGAAACGAGTTCTAAGACCGCTCCGCGTGTCTTAGCGTCCGGCCTCTGTGTGATCTGCCGGTTTCGCGCTTTGCAAGAGCTGGCGATAGAGCCGGTCGATGTCGTCGACCAGGCGCTCGACCGCGTAGCGCGACAGCACGCGCTCGCGGCCCGCGCGCCCCATCCGCTCGCGGAGCTTCGGGTCGTGGGCGAGCCGGGCCAGGCGCTCGGCGAGCTCCTCCGTCGCGCCCGGTTCGACGAGGAAACCGTCCTCGCCCTCCTGGACGACGTCCGGCACACCCCCGACCCGAGTCGCGACAACGGGGCGGCCCGCGGCGAGCGCCTCGATTGCGCTCACCGGCGTGCCCTCGTTCGCCGACGGCAGCACCAGCGCGTCGAAGGCCGCATAGAACGGCGCGACCTCTTCCTGGTAGCCGAGAAAGAGCGTGTCCTTCACGACGCCGAGTTCGTGCGCCCGCCGTTCGAGTTGAACGCGGTCGGGGCCGTCGCCGACCATGCAGAGGCAGGCGTCGACACCGCCGTCGCGGAGCTGCTTGAAGGCGACCAGAACGTCGTCCGTTCGCTTCACTGCCGTCATCCGGCCGATCCACCCGACGGCGAACCGGTCGGGCGGGATGCCGAGATAGCGCCGGCTCTCGCGCCGCCCGTTCTGTGCTCCGTCGACGCGCTCGTCGAGCTCGATCCCGAGGCGGATGACGGCGAAACGTTCGGCCGGCGCGACGCGCAAAGTGACCAGGTCGTCGCGGACCTGCGGGCTGACGGCGATCAGGGCGGTCGTCCGGCGCGCCAGCCAGCGTTCGAGCAGACGGAAGAGCAACGAGCGCACCGGCCCGAAGTAGCCGCGCAGGACGTGTCCGTGGAACGTGTGCACGACGATCGGCGGCTTGCGCCGGCCGGCGAGCAGCGCCGCGACACGACCCACGGTGCCCGCCTTGGCGGTGTGGGTGTGCAGGATGTCCGGCCGTTCGCGCCGGATCAGCCGGGCGAGGCGCAGTGTTGCGAGCAGGTCGCGAAGCGGCGAGATCTCGCGACCCAGCTCGTCGATGCGGACGACGTCGACGTCGCGCTCGTCCGCGACGAACGCCATCGAGTCCTCGCCGCGCGCGAGGGAGCCGGCCACGAGCGTCGTGTCGTAGCCGCGCTTGCGGAGACCGGCGGTCAGGTACGCGACGTGCAGTGCCGGCCCGCCCATGTTGAGCCGGGCGATCACACGGAGAATCTTGACTCGCTCAGACGCGGGCAACGATCGCCTCGGCCGTCAGCTCGAGGCCGGTCGGCAGGTCGACCTGTGGTTCGTAGCCGAGCGTCTCGCGCGCAGCGGTGATGTCCCCCCACGAGTCGCGGATGTCGCCGGGGCGCGGCGGCTCGAAGCGCTTCTCCACCGGCTTGCCGAGGATCAGGCCGATCGTCTCGGCGACGTGGTTGACGGTCGCCGGCGCGCCGGCGGCGACGTTGAAGATCCGGCCGTTCGCGCCGGGAACCTCCGCTGCACGCACCGTCGCGTCGACGATGTTGGCGATGTAGGTGAAGTCGCGGGACTGCTCCCCGTCGCCATAGATCGTCACCGGCTCGCCCTGGTCGATCGCCGCGATGAAGAGCGGCACGGCGGCGGCGTACTGCGAGTGAGGGCTCTGGCGCGGCCCGAAGACGTTGAAGTAGCGCAGCACGACCGCCTCGAACGAGTGGTACACGCGGCTGAAGCTGATGCAGTAGCGCTCCGCGGCCAGCTTGGCGACGCCGTACGGAGAGATCGGATCGGGTGGCGTCGACTCGACCGTCGGCAGCTCGCGGCTCGTGCCGTACACCGACGTCGACGACGAGAAGACGACGCGCCGCACGCCCTCGTCGCGCGCGGCGAGCAGGACGTTGAGCGTCCCTTCGACGTTGACGGCGCTCGAGGTGAGCGGATCCTGTACGGAGCGCGGTACGGAGCCGAGCGCCCCGAGGTGATACACGACCTCGACGCCGCGCATCGCCGCGTGCACGCGCTCGTACGAGCGCAGCTCCCCTTCGACGACCTCGACGTCGAGCCCTTCGAGATTGGCGCGGTTTCCGGTTGAGAAGTTGTCGAGCACGCGTACCTTGTCGCCGCGCTCGACGAGCGCCTCGGCGAGGTTGGAGCCGATAAACCCGGCGCCGCCGGTGACGAGTGCGTTCACGGAGCCCATTTTCCCTGACGGGTCGCCGAAGTCCTCTGCGCTGCAGCGGTGGCTGCAAGGCCGAACGCGAGCCACGTCACGGCGTCCAGCGGGATTCCCGCCACGAGCCCCTGGCCGACCCACACTCCCATCGCGCCGAGGATCGCAAAGGTCGCGACCGCGCCCGGAGGGGCGTTCGCCCGCAGCGCGAGCACCAGCGCCAGCAGAAACGGGAGCAGCCAGAGCACGACGCCGATCGCACCGAGGTCTCACACCGAGGTCGGCGGCGGCCTGCACGTACGCGTTCTGCACGCCCCATTCGTGCTTGCGGGTCGGAAACGCGAGCGGCGACACGTCGGGAAACTTCCGGTGCGCGGACGGGAGCTCCGGGTCGACCGTCCCCGGCTCGTTCGACGCCTGCCAGCCGGCGCCCGCCGCGGGATGGTCGCGCCAGATCCGGTAGCCGATGTACGCGAGCAGCGTGTGCTGCGAATAGGTCTGGATGTTCGCGCTCTGCGTCTCTCTCCCCTTGAGATGGAGGAAGCGCAGGAAGTGCTCGAAGTCGCCCGCGCGCAGAACCAGCACACCTCCGGCGACGAGCGCGACGACCGCGCCCGTGACGGCGAAGTCGCGTCCCTCGAGACGTCGCCTGCGCGCGATTGCGTACAGCAGTCCCGCAGCACCGGCCCCGGTTCCGATCAGCCCGGCGGTTGCACCGGCGAGGATCAAGCCCACGACGCCGCTCGCGACGCCGATCCATCCCGCCGACCGCCGTGCGAGCAGGACGGCGGCGAGCCCGATCGCGAGCGCGAAGGCCGAGAGCGCTGCGAAGTCCGAATGGCCGAGGAAGGACGGCTGGCGCCGGCCGGCGGCCCAGGCGTCTCCGATGTCGACGCCGAAGATCTGCAACAGCCCGAAAAGCGTGGCGACGACGCTCCACGCGACGATCACCGCGGCGACGAGCTCCCACTGGTCGCGACGGCGCAGGATCAAGGGCAGCGAGACGGCGAGCAGCGCGTACTCCGCGAACTTCGTCGCCGTGACCGCATGCGTGAGCGACTGCGACCGCGCAAAGATCCAGATCAGAAGCGCGGCGGACGCGAGCCAGAGCGGCAACGACGGACGCAGTCGCGAGAAACCATGCCGTAGGCCCTCGCGCAGCGCCGTCAGCGCGACCACGACGACCGCGAGGTCCGAGAGCTCGAGCCCGAGGTGCGTCGAGCGGAGCGGAACACGCACGCCGGGCTGGTACTTGATGTGCAGGAACAGGAACGGAACGGCCAGCGCCAGTGCGATCACGCAGCGAGTCTAGGCTTCCGTCATGCGCTCTCGGCTCTTCTGGCGCCGCTCGGCCGCCGTCGCCGGGACCTACGCTTCGGCGGCGCTCGGCTTCGGCGCGACGGTGGTTGCGCTGCACGTCTTCTCGACGGAGACGTTCGGTCGCTACGCGCTCGTGCTCGCCGCGACGGCGCTTGCGCAGAGCCTGCTCGACCTCACCGTGGAGGAGGCGCTCGTCAAGTTCGGCTTCCGGTTCGTGACGCGGGAGGACTGGGGCAGGCTCCGCCGGCTCTTCGCCGGCGCGATCGCCTTCAAGCTCGTCGGCGGCCTGCTCGCGACGGGATTGCTGCTCGCGTTCGCGCCGGCCGCCAATTCGCTGCTGCACAAGCATGGGCTGACGACGCCGCTGCTGATCGGCGCCTTCATCCCGCTGGCGCAGTGCACGGAGAACGTCGGCGGCGTTGCGATCGTGCTGCGCGGGCGGTACGACGTCAGGGCGTTCTTCCTCTTCGTGTCGATGGCGTTGCGCCTCACCGCCATCGCCGTTGCCGCGCCGCACGGGCTTTCTGCCACGATCGCCGCGATGGTGGCGGCGCAGGTCGTCGCGACCTCGGCGATCAGCGTCGCCGGGTGGATCGCCTACCGTCGCTTCCCGCAGCAGCCGGCCGTTCCGCTCGGCGAGGATCGCCGTGACATCTTGCGCTTCGTGGCGCAGTCGAGCGTCGCCACGGGCGTCCTCTCCCTGACGGCGCCGCTGTCGCTGCTCGTGCTCGGGCGCGTGGCGTCGACCAGACAGGTTGCGTTCTTCCGCGCCGCGATGTCTCCGCAGCAGGCGTTCGCCGTCGTCTCGGCGCCGGCGCGGCTGATCCTGCTGACCGAGCAGACGCGTGACTGGGAGCGCGGCACGCGCGACGTCGTGTTCGCGGGCATCAGGCGCTACACGCTCGGGATGGCCGCCGCGGCGGCCGTGATCCTGCCGCCATTGCTCGTCTTCACGCCCGAAGTAGCACGCCTCCTCTTCTCGGCGAAGAACGAAGGCGCCGTCGACGCGACGCGGATCGTGATCGTCGCCGGGGCGCTGCGGATGGTGTACGGCTGGACGAAGTCGTTCCCCGTCTCGATCGGCCGGCCCGCGTTGCGCATCTGGACGCACGGGCTGGAGCTGCTCGTGCTCGTGCCGCTGGTCGGGGTCTTCGGCGCGAAGTGGGGCGCGACCGGCGCCGCCGCGGCCGTGCTCGTCTCGAGCGTTGCGTTCTGCCTCTACTGGACGTTCCTCTTCCTGCGCATCAGACGCGAGCCGGCGCCCGCCGGGGCGTCGCTCGAGGCGGCACTCCCGTGAAGGTGCTGATCGTCTCGGGGATCTGGCCGCCGGACGTCGGCGGGCCCGCGAGCCACGCACCGGACGTGGCCGACTTTCTCGCCGGGCGCGGCCACGAGGTCGAGGTCGTGACGACCGCCGACGCGCCTCCGCCTCAAGGTGCGTATCGGGTTCTGGCGGTGCCTCGTCGTCACCGTGTCGGCGTACGCCACTACCGGGGCGCCGCGCTCGTCCACCGTCGCGCGCGCGAGGCCGACGTCGTCTACACGACAGGCATGTTCGGCCGCAGCGCGCTCGGCTCGTCGCTCGCGCGGACGCCGTACGTCCTGAAGCTGACGGGCGACCCGGCGTTCGAGCGCTCCCGGCGTCGCGGCATCGTCGAGGGCGATGTGGATCAGTTCCAGGGGCGGCGCGGCGGTCCGGCGGTCGCCCTCCTGCGGTTCGCGCGCGACGTCGAGCTCCGGCGCGCGGCCCACGTCTTCACGCCGAGCGCTTACCTGCGAGGCCTCGCGCTCGCCTGGGGTGTGCCGCCCGACCGCGTGAGCGTGGTCCCGAACCCGGTGCCCTCGGTGCCCGACCTCCCAGACCGGGAAGAGCTGCGGCGCGGATTCGGGCTGAACGGGGCGACCCTGGCCTTTGCCGGCCGTCTCACGGCTCAGAAGGCGCTCGGGCGTGCCCTGGATGCCGTCGCAGCCGCTGAAGAGGTTCGGTTCGTCGTCGCCGGCGAGGGCCCCGACCGTGAGCCGCTGGAACACCACGCGCGCGCACTCGGGATCGCGGAGCGCGTCACCTTCCTCGGCGCTCAACCCCGCCGGCGCGTGATCGAGCTCTTCCGTGCCGCCGACGCCACCATCCTCTCGTCCAGCTGGGAGAACTTTCCCCACACGGTGGTGGAAGCGCTCGCGGTCGGGACACCCGTGCTCGCGATGGAGTCGGGCGGGGTCGGCGAGGTAGTACATGACGGCGTCAACGGATTGCTCGTTCCGGCGGCCGCCACAGCCCAGCTCGCGTCGGCGGTGCAGCGGTACTTCGCGGACGACGCGCTGCGCGAGCGACTGCGCGCGGCCGCGGCCCCGTCCGTCGCGGCCTATGCGCCGGAGCGTGTCTTCGGCTGCCGTTGGCGCCGAGCCTCGAGCGCAAGTGGGACGCGGTCGGACACGAGCTCGACTTCCGCGTGCTCGCCGGCGGGAACGGCCACGACGACCGCTTTCATCTCGCGCGCACGCTCCCTGCACTCGACGGCCCGGCGTTCTTCGCGGCGCTGCCCGTTCGCATCGCACGTGAGCTGCGAAATTTCCGCCCGCACGCCGTGCTCGCGCAGGGCGCGCACGAGGCGGCGGCCGCACTCGCCGGCCGCCGGCTCGCGCGTCTCGACACCGCGGTGATCGCAGATCTGCACGGCGACTGGCGCGCGCCGACACGGCTGTACGGATCTCGGCTGCGCGCGGCGTTGAATCCGGTTGCCGACCGTGTCGCCCTGACCGGGCTCCGTCACGCCGACGGTATCCGCACGGTGACGGGCTACACGACGTCGCTCGTCCGCGCGCTCGGGCTGGAGCCGGCCGACGAGTTCCCGGCCTTCATGGACTTCGACTCGTTTCTCCAGGAGTCGACCGGACCGTTGCCGGAGCGGCCGCAGGCGCTCTTCGTCGGCGTGCTCGAGCGCTACAAGAACGTCGACGGCCTCGCCGAGGCGTGGCGCCTCGCCGCGCCGCAGGTGCCGCACGCGCGCCTGCGCCTGGTCGGTGCCGGAACGCTGCGGCCGGTCGTGGAGCAGCTCCTCCGCGATGTTCCCGAGCAGACGAGCTGGGACGAGCGGCTCTCCCAGCGCGAGGTCTCCGGTGCTCTCGACGAGTCGACGTTCCTCGTGCTGCCGTCGCGCTCCGAAGGAATGGGCCGCGTGATCGTCGAGGGCTTCTGCCGCGCGCGGCCCGTGGTGGCAAGCCGGGTCGGCGGCATCCCGGATCTCGTCGAGGACGGGCGAAACGGCCTCCTGGTGGAGCCGGGCAACCTCGAGGCGCTCGCTGCTGCCCTCGTTCGCGTCCTCACCGACCGCGAGCTGGCACAGCGCCTGGCGGACGGGGCGCACGCGAGCGCCGATCTGTGGACGAGCTCGGCGGAGGAGTTCGCAGCCCGGGTGCGGGCCTTGGTCGAGCGGATCGCTGGGCTAACCTAGCCCAGTGCGAGCGGAGCGGATCAAGCAGGTGCTGAAGAACTCCGTCTACCGGACGATCGGCGAAACGGCGGCTGCGATCGGCGCGAACGGCAACGGCCACCGCAGCCTGCGCGTGCTCATGTACCACAAGGTGAACGACCTGCCCGCGAACCCGTTGACGATGCCGGTGTCGCTCTTCGACGAGCAGATGGACCAGGTGCGGCAGCTCGGCTACACGGTCGTCGATCTCGACGCGGTGCTCGCGCACTACGTCGAAGGGAAGCCGCTGCCGGAGCGCGCGGTGCTGATCACGTTCGACGACGGCTACCACGACAACCTCGAGAACGCCGCGCGCGTGCTGCGCAAGTACGCCTATCCGGCGGTGTTGTTCGTCCCGATCGGCTACCTCGGCGATCCGCTGCCCTTGCCGCACGAGGAGCGGCTCGCCGCCCAGGGGATCCTCAACCGGACGATCGACTGGGACGAGGTCGCCGAGCTGGAGCAAGCCGGCATCCGGATCGAGTCGCACGGCATCTCCCACCGTCCGCTCGCCGACCTGGAGGTCGACGAGGCGGCTCGCGAGATCGCGCTCTCGAAGTTCCGGCTCGAGGAGCGGCTGGGACGACCGGTGCGCGCGTTCTCGTACGTGAAGGGCTCGGAGGCGCACTACAAGCCCGTCCACCTCAGCCTCGTCCGCCAGGCGGGCTACGACGTCGCGTTCACGGCCGTCTCGGGCGCGAACTCGCCGGCGACGGATCCGCTGCAGCTGCGCCGCTATAACATCGAGCCGTATCCGCCGCGAACGTTCGAGCTCGTCCTCGCCGGCGCCTGCGACCTGATCTCGATCAAGGACACCGTCACGGGCACGCACGCACGCCGCCTCTTCAACGCTGCCCTGGGCACGTCGACGAAGTAAATGGCCGGCTACGAGCTGGTCGCGTACGAGCCGGACGACCGGGCGGCCTACCTGGCGCTCCTGAACGAGGCGTGGGGCGAGCTCGCGCTCTCAGGTGAGGAGTTCGACTGGTGGTTTCGAGAAAACCCTGCCGGCTCTCTGATGTCGGTGGCACGGGCCGATGGGCGAGTCGTGGCGGTCGCCGCGCACTCGCTGTTCCACATGGCCCTGGGGGGCGAAGACGCGCTGGCGAGTTTCTCCGTCCACGCGACGACGGCCGCCGAGGCCCGCGGGCAGCGCATCTTCGAGGCGCTCGAGCGGAAACACGAGGATGAGGCACAGGCACGAGGTGTCGCCGTCGTGCTCGCCTTCGCGTCGAAACCGACGGCTCCGATCTTTCTCGGCCCCCTCGGCTGGACGGAGATCGGCCGGCTGCGGGTCTGGGCGCGGCCGTTTCCACGACTCCGGAGTCGGAGACAGGCGGTCGGGAGCGTGGAGCGTTTCCGGCATCCCGGCGATGCGGCGCGCGACTGGCAGAACCACATCGTGCGCGATGCGGGCTACCTGAACTGGCGGTTTTTCGAGTCGCCGCGCCAATACCAAGCCTTTGCCGCCGGCGGCAGCTACGCGGTCCTCGGGCACAAGGAGCATCGAGGCACCCGCCTTGCCTACGTCGCAGACCTGGTGGGGCAGCCGCGGCTGCTCCTGCGTGCCTGCCTGGGCGCGGTGGGGCCCGACGCGCGCGCCCTGGTCGCGGTCCCGGCACCGGAGCACCGGGCGACCTACGCCTCGCTCGGCTTCTTCCCGACGCGCACGTCGCTGCGGCTGATGGGAAAGGCGCTGGCCGGGAGCCTGGATGGCGATCGTCGAGCGTGGCGCTTCACGCTCGGCGACACGGATTTCTTCTGATGAAACGGCTCGTCTTCCTGACGCAGAGCGTCGATCCGGCGCAGCCGGTCCTGGCCGCGACGATTCCGAAGATCCGCGCGCTCGCGGCGCGCGTCGAGCAGGTCGTCGTGCTCGCGCAATCGGCCGACGGCGCGCAGCTGCCGGAGAACGTCGAGGTGCATACATTCGGCGCGGCGACGCGGCCCGGCCGCTTCGCGCATTTCGAACGCGAGCTGGCGCGTGCGCTGCCGGGCGATGCGGTCGTCGCGCACATGATCCCGCTCTACGTCCTGCTCGCTGCGCCACAGGTGCGGCCGCGGCGGATTCCGCTCCTGCTCTGGTACACGCACTGGAAAGCGTCGGCGCAGCTGCGCGTGGCGGAACAGCTCGCCACGGCGATCGTCAGCGTCGACCGGCGTTCCTTTCCGCTCGATTCGGCCAAGGTGCGGCCGATCGGTCACGGTATCGACGTGAGCGGGTACGCCTGCGCCGACCGCGGCGGCCGCACCGGCGTGCACGCCCTCGTGCTCGGCCGCTATTCGCCGGCGAAGGGCATCGAGACGATCCTCCGTGCCGTGGGGGAAGTGGACGGCATCGACGTTGAGCTGCACGGCGTGGCGCTGAACGAGCTCGAGCGCCGCCACCGAGAGCGGCTCGCGTCGCTCGGCTTCGAGCTGGGCGACGCGGTGCCGCACGAACAGGTGCCCGACCTGCTCGCACGCGCCGATGTGCTCGTGAACAACATGGAGGCGGGCGCGCCCGACAAGGTCGTGTACGAGGCGGCGGCGGCGTGCCTGCCCGTGCTCGCGTCGAACCCGGTGTTCGACGAGCTCCTCGCGGGCTACCCGCTCTTCTTCGAGCGCGAGTCTGTTCCGAGCCTGGCGGCGCGGCTGCGCTGGTTCGCCGCACTCGGTGACGTCGAGCGCGCAGAGATCGGGCGGGTGCTGCGAGAACGCGTTGCGCAGAGTCATTCCGTCGATACCTGGGCGGACGGCATCCTGGCGGCCGCCACGTGAGGGTCCTGCATCTGCAGAAGGTTGCGGGCATCTCCGGCTCGGAGGCGCATCTGCTGGCGCTACTCCCGCAGTTGAAGGAGCGCGGCTGGGACATCCGCTTCCTGATGCTCCACGAGCACGAGCCGGGCGCGTGGGACTTCGCGCGCGAGCTCCGCGCCCGCGGCATCCCGCTCGACGCGATCCCGCTCGCGGCCGACGTGGATCCGATCGCCTTCTTCCGCATCGCCGGCTACCTCGCACGCACGCGCCCGCGCATCCTGCACACGCATCTCGTGCACGCGGACGTGTACGGCCAATTGACCGGGGCGCTGACCGGTATCCCCGTGCGCGTGTCGACCAAGCACGGCTTCAACGAGTTCCGCGAGAACCGGGGCTTCGCGCTCGGCGATCGCGCAATCGCGAGCCTGGCGCACACGCACATCGCGATCTCGCGCGGGCTCGCGCGCTACCTGGAGGAGGTCGAGGGCTTCGACGGGGCCAGCTTCGAGATCGTCCACTACGGGATCGAGCCGGACCGAGAGCCGCAGCCGTACGACGGCGGCGGGCCACGACTCCTGTGCGTGGGCAGGTTGATCCCGATCAAGGGCCACATCGTCCTGTTGCGCGCGTTCGCCGAGGCCCGGCGCCGGGTGCCGTCTCTGCGGCTCGACATCGCCGGGCGCGGACCGCTGGAGCCTGCGCTCCACGCACTCGCGAAGGAGCTCGGCATCGAGGACGCCGTGCACTTCCTCGGCTACGTCGCGCCGATCCAGCGTGCAATCGAGCAGGCGGCGGTCGTCGTCGTCCCGTCCATGGGTGAGGGCTTCGGGATGGTCGCGCTCGAGGCGATGGAGCGCGCACGGCCGGTGATCGCGGCCGAGATCGGCGGCCTGGGCGAGCTCGTCGAGGACGGAGTCACCGGCTTCCTCGTCCCCGCCGGCGAGGCCGAGGCGCTCGCCGGAGCGCTCGTCCAGCTCGCCTCCGACCTCCCGCGGGCGGTGGAGATGGGCGCGGCCGGCCGCCGTCGGGCGCTCGAGCAGTTCCTGCAGGAACGCTGCACCGACCGGACGGAGCTGCTCTACGAGCAGGCTCTGAACGGCAAACGGCTCGGGTCTGACCCCAAGGGGTCAGACCCAGGGGTCAGACCCCAGTCTTTTCGTACACGGCCAGCGTCCGCTCGGCCATCCTCGCCACGCTGAACTCCGCCCGGGCTCGGGCACGGCCACGCTCGCCGAAGTCGGAGGGGTCGGCGAGGACGCGATTCACGGCCGCCGCGAGCGCCGCCGGGTCGTCGGGCGGCACGAGCAGCCCGGTCTCGCCGTCGAGGACGATCTCCGGGATCGAGCTGACGCGCGTCGCGACGACGGGTAGCGACGCCAGCATCGCTTCCAGCAGCGCCAGGCCGAACCCTTCCCAGCGCACGGGGTGCACGAGGAGGTCCGCCCGCCGCAGCCACGCGGCGACGTCCGGAACCCGGCCGGGAAGATAGAGCGGCACGTCGAGCTCACGCGCGAGCTGACTGAGCTCCGCGCGCTGCGGCCCCTCGCCGAGGACGACGAGATGCGCTCCCCGGATGTCGCGCAGCGCGCGCACGGCGTTGTCGACCCCCTTCTGCGGTTCGAGCCGGCAAACCGCCAGCAGAACCCGCGCGTCCGGCGGCACGGGATCGGGTGGATTTGCTCCCCACGCGGGCGGCACGTCGTCGAGGCCGTAGTGGATCACCTCGACCTTCTCCTGCGGCAACCCGACGCGCTCGATCTGGAAGCGGGCGAGCGACTCCGTGATCACGATGATCCGGGCGGCTCGACGGGCGAGCGCACGCTCGACGAAGCGAAACGCCCCTGCGCGAAAGGGGTCGTCGTTGTGCTTCGTCGAAACCAACCGATGCGCACCGAATGCGCCGTACACGTCGGCGTGCACGAGGTGCGTGTGCACGACGTCGGTGCTCCGCACGGCGCGCCGCACGCGCAGGGCCAGCAGCGGGTCGAGGTCGCGAGGCGCTGACAGCCGCTCGAACGGCACGGTCAGAGCCTCGTAGAACGGATCCGGCGCGCGGGACGGGTCGTCGAGGCCGAGGAAGCTCACCTCGACGCCGCGTTCGGCCAGCGCCGGCAGCAGCGTCAGGAGATATCGCTCGGAGCCGCCGATGCCGCCGATGCGGTGGACGTGCAGAACCTTCACGGCGCGCGGAGGCGCCGTGGAAGCACCCGTTCGAACACGGCCGCTGCGAGGAGGGCGATCAGGAAGTCGGTCGGGATCCGATAGCGAGTCGCCCCGACGAAGACTACGGCCGCAAACGTCTGGTAGGCCAAGAGCGCGAGGGCGAGCACCGAGAGCCGCCGCGGCGCGAACAGCACTCCCAGCAGCCCGAGGGCGTAGAGCAGCGACGTGTAGACCGGTTGCGCCCAGCGGCGGATCGCGCCGTGACCGGAGTCCGTCGCCGAAGCGGTCGTGCGCGGATCCCATTCCATCCGCACGGCGAGCCCGGCCAGCTTCGCCTTCGCGCCCGGATGCTCGCGGACGAAGAGCCACGCGCGGTGCTGGTAGTAGCTCTCGTTGGCGCACTCGTCGACGTGGTACTTGCCGTCACCCCGCTGGTAGATGACGCGCGCCTCCTCGGGGTTCGGGAACGGATGCCCGGGCGGATCGCGCACGTCGTCGATCCACTTTCCGTGTGAGAGGAGCCCGTATGTCTGGAGGTTGTTCGCCTTCCACAACGCCCGCCCGTCGGTGGTGAGCGCAAAGCAGCCGAGCTCGACACGGTTCCGCACCACCCAGGGCGCGACCGTGAGCGCCGACGCGGCGACGAGAGCGAGGGGCGCCCAGGTCCAGCCCGTGCGGAAGACGAGATAGAGCGCCACGACGACGGGCACGAGCGCGAGACGCACGTTCCCGAGGATCGCCAGGCCCCCGTAGATGCCCGCGGCAATCGCCCACGGCACCGAACGGCGATCGGCGGCGACGAGCACACAGAGCACGAGCGCTGCGGCCACCAGCTGGTCGAGGACCTCGCGGTTGAGATGCACGTCGTGCCAGACGAGATACGGGTTCAGGGTGGCGACGACGGCTGCAAACGTCCCGGCCGCGCGCGACAGCACGCGCGCACCGATCGCGTACACGAGAAACGCCGTCGCGGTCGCGACGAGAATCTGGGCGAAGCCGACCGACCACCATTCGCGTCCGAAGATCCAGTAGATCGGAACGAGAAAGAAGCCGTACAACGGCTGCGTGTAGGCCGACGGCTCGCCCGGCACGAGCCCGAACGTCCCGTGGTGGACGAACGTCAGCGCGAAGTCGTCGCTCTTATCGGTGAACGACGTCAGGATCGCGGCGCGCTCGTGCAGCAGGACCACGAGCCGAGGAGCGATCGCTGCGAAGGCGATCAGCCAGAGGTGCAGACGTCTCACGCCGTGACTAGCGTGGGCGCCTCGACGTGCTCGCGGACCCAGAGCTCGAGCATCAGCAGGCACCAGAGCCGGTGACCGTGATCGCGACGTCCCGACTCGTGCTCGTCCAGGAGGCCGATCACGGTGTCGCGCCGAAACCAGCCGCGATCCGTCGAGAGGACGTCGCGTGTGAGCTCGCGCAGGTCCTCACGGAACCAGCGTCCGAGCGGGACGCCGAAGCCGGTCTTGCCGCGCTCCGCGACCTCGGGCGGAAGCTCGGCGGCAAAGGCTCTCCGGAGCGCCACCTTGCCCTCGCGGCCACGCGCCTTCAGCCGGTCGGGCAAGGCCAGGCCGAGCTCCACGACCTCGTGGTCGAGCAGGGGCGAGCGCAGCTCGAGGGAGTGCGCCATCGACGCGATGTCGGCCTTCAGCAGGAGGTCGCCAGGTAGGTACGTCCGCAGGTCGAGCAGCTGCAGCCCCGCGATGTCGGGCCGGGGGGGTTCGAGCTGGACGGCGCGCGGCCGGCTCGCGTCTGACCAGAGCTTGCGCCGCAGCTCGAGCGGGAAGACTTCCATCAGACGTCCGTAGCGCTCGCGCGGGGTCGACCCGGCGACGTCGAGGAAGCGCGCGGCGCGGAAGAGCGGTGAGCGCGGCTCGCGCCGTGCTGCCGGGACACGCCAGAGCGCCGCCGCTCCGACGCGCGCCGCCGGGCCGGGGACGCGCTGGGCGAGACCGTGCGCGATGTAGCGCTCGTACCCGGCGAACGCCTCGTCGCCGCCGTCGCCGGCAAGCGCGACGGTCACGTGGCGGCGCGCCTGCTCGGCGATCAGGAACGTCGGCAACGCGGCCTCGTCTCCGAGCGGCTCGTCGTAGGCGGCCGCCAGCCTCGGCAGTGTCGACGCCACGTCCTCTTCGATCGCCAGCTCGTGATGGACCGTGCCGTAGCGATCGGCGACCGCGCGTGCGTACCTGCGCTCGTCGTACCGCGCGTCTGCGAAGCCGACGGTGAACGTTCGCACCGGCCGGGCGGAGGCCTGCGCCATCAACGCGACGACGATGCTCGAGTCGATGCCGCCGGAGAGCAAGGCACCGAGCGGGACGTCGGCAACGAGACGCTTCCGTACGGCCTCTCCGACCGAGGAGCGCACACGTTCGAGCCACTCGTCCTCGCTCGAGCTAGCTTCGGCGGGCGCCGGCGTCCAGTAGCGCTCGAGCCGCTCACTCTCGCCCTCGACGACGAGGATGTGTCCTGGCGGGACCTTCCGAACGCCGCGCAGCGCGGTCGCATCAGCCGGGACGTACTGCAGAGCGAGGAAGGCGTCCACTGCGGCGAGGTCGACGTCGCGTGGCAAGCCGGGGAGGCGCAGCAGCGCCTTCAGCTCGGACGCGAACGCCAGTGTCCCGTCGGGGAGGCGCATCCACAGCAACGGCTTCTTTCCGAGCCGGTCGCGAGCGAGCACGAGCCGCTCGCGCGACGCGTCCCAGAGTGCGAGCGCGAACATCCCGTGCAGCCGTTCGACGAAGCGCGAGCCGCTCTCCTCGTACAGGTGCGGCAACACGGGTGTGTCCCCGGTGCCGCGGATCTCGTGACCGCCGAGCTCATCGCGCAGCGCCCGGAAGTTGTAGGCCTCGCCGTTGAAGACCGCGACGACGTCCCCCGCCTCGTTCGACACCGGCTGGTAGCCGGTGTCGAGATCGATCACCTTCAGGCGCTGGTGGCCGAGCACGCACCGGCCAAACGCGTCCGTCGAGCCTTCGTCGGGACCGCGGTGAACGATCGCGCCGCGCATCGCGTCGACGAGCTCGGGATTCGGCGCAGCCGTGGGCGAATAGAGTCCGGCGATGCCGCACACGGGCTCAATACTGCACGGACGGTACGCCGTCGTCTCGTGTCATGTGGAGCGTCCGCTCGACGACGAGGTGTGGCGCCGCTTCTCGCGCCTGCAGGCGCGCCGTCCCGGGCGCTTCGCGATCGCGGCGCTGATGCGCCCGCCGGCGGTGGGTGAGGACGAGGAGCTCTGGCTCGAGCGTGCGCGCAGGGCGCAGGCGCTCGCGCCGCTGGGCTTGCACACGCACTGGACGGCTCCTGACCACGCGCGACCGACCGGCGGCGACCCGGCCGCGCTCGTGCGCGAGCAGGGGGAGTGGCTGCGCTCCGCCGGCCTCGACGTCGAGCTCTTCTGCGGCGGCGGCTGGTACCTGGACGCAGACGTGGCGCATACCGTTGCCGAGCTGGGCTATGCCGATTGCACGGCGACGGCGTTCCGCCCTGCCTACCTCGAGCCCGGCGCCGCTCACGTCCAGCTCGACGAGCCGGCATGGCTCGAGCTCGGCTCGGGGCGGCGTTTGCTGGAGCTGCCGACGACGCACTCGATCGGGATGCTGGCGCGCGGCCTGCTCGGTCCGTTCCGGCGGCAGATCGTGCACGCGTACTTCCATGACACTGACCTGCTCGACCGCCGGCGAACCGCGGCGCTTCGCATCGGGCTGACGTTCCTCGGCCTGAAGCGGACCGCGACCGACCTCCGTGAGCTTCAGCGCGGCTTACGCCCGGCGAAGACGATGTCGTTCGCGAACAGTCGTGGGTGAAGCGGCACGAGCCGACCCGCGACGAAGTGGAGCTGCGGCTGCTCGAACCCCGCCAGGAGCGCGCGCACGTCGGCCCCGGAGAACATCTGCAGGTGGGTTAGATCGTTCTCCGGCGGACGGCCGAACAGGAAGAGCAGGCGCCCTTTGAGCCGGTAGGCGTTCGGCACCGAGGCGACGAAGGTGCCGCCCGGTCGGAGCACGCGCCGGACCTCCGCGACGAGCCTCCACGGGTCGCGCAGATGCTCCAGCAGCTCGCCGGCCACGACGACGTCGAAGCTCTCGTCCGAGAGCTCGAGCGGCTGGTCGAGGTCGGCCCAGTGCGTCTCGATGCCCAGCCTCGCCGCCTCCGCCAGCGCCTCGCGGTCGGCGTCGACGCCGACGACGTCGTTCCCCTCCGCATAGGCCTGTGTGAGCGCGCCGTCGCGGCAGCCGAGGTCGAGCACACGGCGGCCGGGCCCGCCCACGTACCGCCTGAAGAGCGTCTCGCGCTCGGGCCGTGCGAAGACGAACCCCGCGCCTCGCTCGCTGCGGTTGTGGTCGGCGTACCGCTGGCTCAGCTGTTCCAGGCCCACAGGGAGAGGCTAGAACAAGCCGGAAGTACACTTGCGCCGGTGAGCACGAAGCCAGCGGCGCGGCGCCCGTCCTCGACCGAGCCGCGGCCGGCGGCGCCTGTCGAGGACATTCGCTCTGCGCGGCCGTATCTCTTCACGCGCACCACGCTCGTCGCCGTCGCCCGCCGCCTCGCGAGCGTGGCCGCCCTCGTCCTCCTCGACCTCGCGGGACTCCTCCTCGGCATCTACGTCGCGCTGATCTTCCGCGAGCTCTACCTCGGCCAGTGGCCGCCGCTGTGGGGGATCCTCTGGGACACCGAAACCAACTGGCTCCCGTTCCTGACGGTGATCACGGTGCTCGTGTTCTGGGTCGGCGGCCTGTACCGGAGGCGGGAGCTGCGCACCGGTCTCGGGCAGATCGTGTTCTCGCTGGTGCTCGTAGCCGTGATCACGCTCGCGTTCGGGCTCGGCACCGGCTACCACTTCACGACCTACGGGCTGACGCCGACGGCGCTCGTG
>VAXY01000238.1 GCA_005885085.1 Actinomycetota bacterium
TAGACGACCGTGGCTTCGCGGTGTGCTAAACGCTTGCAGAAGCGCTTGCAGAGCGAAGGCGGCGCGCGGCTTCTAGAAGGCCGAAGGCCCTGTTTCCAGGGCCTTCGTAAGTAGCGGGGGCAGGATTTGAACCTGCGACCTCCGGGTTATGAGCCCGGCGAGCTACCTGACTGCTCCACCCCGCGTCGCGGCGTGCAGTATAGCTCGCCGGGCTCGAACCCGGCTAACTCGCGGCCAGCCCAGCAGCGGTCAGCGGCAACCCGTTGGCAGAGCCGATCGCTGCGAGCGCGCCCTCGGCGCCGACCTTCCAGCCGAATACCCGGCCGGTGTCGGCATGCAACGCATAGAGGTACTGCCCGTCCGCGCTCAGCGCCTCGTCACGGATGCCCGGCTCGCCCTCGACCGTCGTCGCCGCGACGGCCTCGCGAAGCTCGATGCTCCCGTCGTTGCCGATCGCATAGGTCGAGATCGTGCCGTCGCCGAAGTTGGTCACGAACACCACGCGATCGTCGTTGCTCACGACCGCCCAGCAGACCTCGCTGCGCGTGCTGCCGACCGCGCCGCTCACCGGCGCGATCTGCGCCGGGCCCTCGAGCTTGTACGACGAGGCCGATGCCTGCCCCACCTGCGCGCCGGCCGCCTCCGTCACGACCAGGACGCCGTCGTCCGTGACGTCGAAGCCGTACGGCGTCGCCCCGGACGAGCGATGCGTCACGCGATCCTGCGCGATCCCGTCGGCGTCGACGACGAATGCGTGGATGCTGTCCGCACGGTCGGTCACGAGCAGCGTCCTCCCATCGGGTGTGAACGCCACCTGCGCCGGATCGGTCCCGGCCTCGCGTGTCGACCCCTGCACGGCCTCTAGGCGTTCGCCCTCGGCGGAGAACCCCGCCACGTTCGGCTCGGAACCGGTGTTCAGGACGTACACGTGAGCACCGTGCACCGCGATGCTCCTCGGGATCGAGCCGCCGGAGGCTACGCGGTCCACCAACCGCAACCGATCGCCCTCCACGGCGAACAACGTCACGTCGTCGCTGCCCGCATTCGTCACGAAGAGCCGGCCCTGGTCGAGGACGACCGAGCTCTGCGACGGCAGATGCGGCTCGCCCGATCCCTTCCCGCCCGTCAGGTACCCGCTCAGGCGCTCGAGCGTCCCGTCACCGTTCCGCCCGAACACGACCACCTCGTTGTGCTCGGCGTCGTTCGTCTGTACGTAGACAAAGCCATCCATCGGAACTCCTTTCGCCTCCCTTTGACGGGACTACCGTCTAGGGAAAGCGGCGGGCGTTACAGGCGTCGCTAGCATCGAGCCCGTGACGCGCGTAGCCGCGGTCGACATCGGCACCAACTCAACGCGCCTGCTGGTCGCCGACGTCACCGACGGCCGCATTGCCGACATCGAGCGCGAGACCCGCGTCACGCGCCTCGGCGAGGGAGTCGACGAGCGCCGGCGTCTCCTCCCGGTTCCGGTCGCACGCGTGCGCAACGTGCTCTCCGACTATCGGCGCACACTCGAGTCGCTGGGGGCCGAGCGAACCCTCGCGATCGCCACGAGCGCGATTCGCGACGCCGAGAACGGCGAGGCCTTTCTCGGCGAGATCGAATGGAGCTACGGCTTCGCAACGCGCCTGCTCTCCGGCCATGACGAAGCGCTGATGATGTTCCGGGGGGTCACCTGCGGACGTGAGCTCGACGCCGGGACGGTGATCGTCGACGTCGGCGGCGGGTCGACCGAACTCGTGGCCGCCGAGCCGGACGACGTCCGCTGGCACAACAGCCTCGATATCGGCTCGGCGCGTCTGACCGAGCGGTTCCTCCACCGCGATCCTCCCTCCCGCGAGGAGCTCGACGCCTGCGCCGGCGCCGTGCAGGCGCTGCTGTCGGAACGAGTGCCGGACGAGATCCGCACGCGCACCACGTCTGCGATCGGCGTCGCCGGCACGATCACCAGCCTCGCGGCGCTCGCGCTCGGGCTCGAGGAGTACGACCGGGATCGCGTGCACGGCTCCCCACTCACGACCGGTGCACTGGAGGAACAGCTGGACCGCTTGGCATCGGTGCCGCTCGCCGAACGGCGGCGGCTACGCCCGCTCGATCCCGACCGTGCCCCGGTGATCGTCGCGGGCGCGGTGATCGCGCGCGAGACGATGTCTTTCTTCGGCGTCGACGTGCTCGAGATCAGCGAGCGCGACATCCTTGACGGGGCCGCGCTCGCGGCGGCGGAGCTGCCCGAAGAAGAAGAGGGCGCCGCACCGCCGGGCGCCTACAGCTGCTGCTGAGACGGCGGCTCGTCCTCCGCCAGGCGCCGCTGCAGCACAGTCCGCGACAGGATTCCCACGAGGCGGCCGTCCTCGACGACCGGCACGCGCTCGAGGTCGTTGTCCTCGAGCGCCTGGAACGCCTCGTCGAGATTCACCGACGCGTCGAGCGTGAACAGCGGCGGCTCTGCAATCTCCTGCAAGGGAGTCGCGCCCGGGTCGCGCCCGGTCGCGACGATCTCCTGCACGAGTGTCTTGCGCGTTACGACACCGACGAGCTTCCCGTCGTCGTCGCACACGAGCACGGCCCGAACGGCCGGATCCGACAAACGCTCCCCGGCCTCCTGCGCCGTCGCCGACGCGTCGAGCGCGCTGGGCTCCGGCACCATCGCGTCCCGAACCTGGCTCACGGATAGATTCCTCGCGCTTTGAGCGCGCCGGCAACCTCGTTGATGCCCGCGACGAGCGCCGCCTGCCGCAGCGAGATCTCCTTTGCGTCGGCGAGGCTCCACACCCGGTCGAACGCATCGCCCAGCTTGTCCGCCAAGCGCGCCCGGATCTCGTCACGCGTCCAGAAGAGACGACCGAGATCCTGCACCCACTCGAAGTACGAGACCGTGACGCCGCCCGCGTTCGTCAGCACGTCGGGCAGGATCGGGATGCCGCGCTCGGCCAGGATCGCGTCGCCCTCGATCGACGTCGGCCCGTTCGCGCCTTCCACGACGAGCTTCGTGTCGAGCCGCGGCGCGTTCTCGCCCGTGATCTGATCCTCGAGCGCGGCGAGCACGAGCACGTCGCACGGCAGCTCGAGCAGCTCTGCGTTGGTGACGTGTTGCGCGTCGGGGTAGTCCTCCGCCTGGAGCGCGCCAAGATCGAGCCCCTCCGGCGAGTGGACGCCGCCGGAGATGTCGGAGACCGCTAGCACGGTCGCGCCCTTGCTCGTGAGCTCCCGCGCCGCGATCCCGCCGACGTTGCCGAAGCCCTGCACGACGCAGGACTGTTCGGAAAGGTTCCATCCGAGCCGCTCACATGCCCGCTCGAGCACGATCACGACGCCGGCACCGGTCGCCTCGTGCCGGAAGAGCGACCCGCCGAGCGCCACCGGCTTGCCGGTGACGATCTCCGGGACGGCATGGCCGACCTGCATCGAGTAGGTGTCCATGATCCAGGCCATGGTCTGCTCATTGGTGGCCATGTCAGGAGCAGGAATGTCCTCCTGCGGGCCGATTACGCCCCTCAGTTCGCTCGTGTACCTGCGCGTCAGGCGTTGCAGCTCGGTGAGCGACAACGCGCGCGGATTGCACCGCACACCGCCCTTCGCCCCGCCGTACGGCAGACGCAGCAGGGCGCACTTCCACGTCATCCAGACGGCGAGCGCGGCGCACTCGCCGAGCGTGACGTGCGGGTCGTAGCGGATGCCGCCCTTCGTCGGGCCGAGCACGCTCGAGTGCTGGACGCGGTACGCCGGGAAGACCTCCACGTGCCCGGCCTCGCGGCACCGCGACCATCACCGCCCGCTCGGGATAGCGGAGCCGCTCGACGATCGACTCGTTCACGTCCGCATACGGGATCGCCTGCTCGAACTGCGTCTGCGCGGTCCGGAAGAGCGGCGTATCCCATTCGAGCTGGACCTGCTCGGTCGACAGCTCCTCTAGCTCGGTCACGCTCGGAGTCTAGGTTCGCGGAGTGCCGGGGGCGGGACTCGAACCCGCACGCCCCCGTAGGGGACAGCCGATTTTAAGTCGGCCGCGTATCACCAGTTTCGCCACCCCGGCCGGAGCAGGATAGCCCGGCTACTCCCCGG
>VAXY01000237.1 GCA_005885085.1 Actinomycetota bacterium
GACGACCACCAGTCGGTCGCGCTGGACTTCCCCTACCCCGACGCACGCGATGGGCTGACTCGTTGGCTGCCGCTCGTGAAGTGGCTGCTCGCGATCCCGCACTACGTGATCCTCGTGTTCCTTTGGCTGGCCGGGCTCGTGGCCGTGATCGTGGTCTGGTTCGCGATCCTCTTCACCGGTCGCTACCCCAGGGGCCTCTTCGACTTCGTGGAGGGCGTCCTCCGCTGGACGAACCGGGTCGTCGCCTACGCCTTCATCCTCGTTACGGACGAATACCCGCCGTTCAGGCTCGAGGCCTAACTGCCGATAGGAGGGCCATGCGGAGGCGTCCGATTGGTCAGATCCTGGTCGAGAAGGGAGAGATCTCCGAGGTCGACCTCGAGTCCGCGCTCGCGGAGCAGGCGCACAGTGGACGGCGCCTGGGCGAGATCCTGATCGAGCAGGGGCGCACGTCCTGGCTAGCACTCGCACGCGCGATCGCCGAACAGGTGCTCGACATCCAAAATTCGGAGGACGAGCCCGAGCCGCAGCGGCCGGCGTCGCCCGATCCCGTCGCGATGGTGCGCGACCTTGCCGAGCGCGTCGCCAACCTGCCCCCGGTCCCGGATCCACTGCCGCCGCCGCAGCTCGCGCCGCCGCCGGCGCCTGCCGACGATCCCGAGCGTGAGCTCGCCCGCGCCGTCGCGGAGCAGGTTGCGAACCTCGACTCGCCGCCGCCGGCCGAGGAGAGGCATCTCTTGAAGCTCACGCCGGCCCCGCACCCCGAGGACTCCCCCGAGCGACTGCTACAGATCGAGGCTCTGCTCAAAGAACGCCAGCGCGCGTTCATCGAGCTCGTCACGACCGCCGAAACGCTGCGCATGAAGGTCGCCCGCCTCGAGGAGATCCTCGACGAACGCGACAAGGAACTGACGCGCCTACGCGTCCTCCGCGCGAGCTAGCTCGGATCGACCAAACAGGGGTCTGACCCCAGCCTTTGGGTTGTCCCTGCGGTCGGCGAGGGGGCTAGTGCTTGAGCGGCAATGTTTGCGAGACGCCGATGACATCGCCTTTGCGATCGAGCGCCTGCGCGGCGATGAACCTCCCGCGTGCGTGGAAAGGGATTGCCGTCTCGAAGCCCTTCTTCTTTGCCGACGCGACGACGAGAAAGTCGTCGTTCGCCTCGCCGACGAGCACCTCCCAGCGTGACACCTCAGTGGCCCCGTTCCAGCTGACGTACACGGTTCGGCCTGCGACCGCGATCGCCGGCGGCTCAGTGGGCCTGCCGTGCCAGACGAAGCGGTAGGCCCGGTACGTGTCCGCATCTGCTCCTGGCTTTTTGCCGTGACCGAAGTAGGCGTCGAAGAGGACGTGTCCCTGCCGGTCGAGTTCGCTCACGTACGGCCAGCCACCCCAGCCGACGAAGACGTGTCCGTCCGGCAGGAACTGGGCGTTGCCCTCGAACGGCGAGAGCAGCCGCTTCGGATGGCGATAGCTGCGCACGAGCGTCGCACGCTTGAGTTTCTCGTCCAGCCGCAATACGAGCACGCGCGTGAACTTCTCGACCGCCGGTGCGGCGCCGTTGTCGAACACCGTCACGGTGCCGTCGGGCTGCCGCCGGGCGTCGTGCTGCCAGGCGAACCGCACGCCTGGGCCGAGCCGGAAGTCGCTCTTCTTGCCGCCGAGGCGCCACAGCACCTTGCCGGTGCGGTGGCTGACCTCGTAGACGGCGTGCGTGTTGCGGCCCGAGACCAGCAGGTTGCCGTTCGGCTCCTCGTCGATCGAGTTGAGGTGGATGTAGTCGTAGGGGAAGGGCTTCGTGCCGAGCTGCTTGCGCGGCGGGTGGGAGTACGACTCCTGCACCCCGACCCGCGGATAGCTGTGCCATTCGAACAGGACTCGCCCGGTCGGGATGTCGACCTCCTGCACGATCCCGTCCCAGATCAGGCCGTCCTTCGGGCCGCCGATCGACGTCAGGTCGACGTGCCGGCGGTGGTAGATCGTCATCAACGCTGTGTCGCGGGACGTCAGCCGGAACTCGTGGACGTCGCCGACGAGTCCGTTGCCGGGCCGCACTTCCGCGACCTGGCGGTACGACGTGTCGTAGATCGTGTACCAGCCGTCGCCCACGCCGACGTTCGACAGCTTGCCCCTCCACCAGGTCAATACCGGCTTGCCGCGGTAGCGCTGCGCGCGAAAGTCGGTCACGCCCTTGGTCAGCTTCAGCGGATCGAACCAGACCAGCCGGCCACGGTTGTCCATGATCATCGGGCCGGCCTGTGCGACGGCCATCTTGGGCGCCAGGAAGATGTATCCCGGCGCAGTCCTCCTCGCGGGAACCCGGATCTTGACGATCGGCGGCCTCAGGTCCGGGCGCGAGCGGAAGTGCTGCGCCGGCGGCGCCGGCTGCCTCGCCGCCGCCGCGTGACGCTGCTGTCCGTTGCAGCCGGCAGAAAGGAGAGCGGCCACGCCGAGGAGCAGTGCCGCGCGTCTCATGCGCGTCCCACCGCCCGAGACCGCGCCAGCGACCGGCCGAGCCGGTCGAGCGCCCGCACGGCCACCCACGCGGCCTCGTTCGGGAGCGGAATCGCCGTCTCGAAGCCGGCCTTCGGCACGGTCAGCAACGCCCGTAGCTTCGACTTCTCGGCACCGCCCAGCAGCTGCCACGCCCGGACTTCGGTCGCTCCGTTCCAGCTTGTGTAGAGCGTGTCGCCCTCGACGGCGATCGCGGGCCGGCTTCGCGGCCGGCCGATCCACGGGAAGCGATACGCGCGATAGGAGTCGACGCCGACGGGGCCGAAGCGGAGGTCCAGCACCGTCTTGCCGTGTGGTCCGAACTCACTCACATACGGCTGGTGGCCCCAGCCGACGAGGTAGTTCCCGTTCGCGAGCTGCTGCATGTTCCCCTGGTCGACCGCCACAAGCGGCGGCGTGTGCACGAACGTGTGCAGCAGCGTGGCACGCTTCCGACGCTCGTCGACGCGCAGGACGATGCCCCGTGACTGGCTGCGCAGCTTCGGCGCGGCTTCGTTGTCGAAGAGCGTCAAGATCCCGCCCGGACGGCGACGCGC
>VAXY01000024.1:0-483 GCA_005885085.1 Actinomycetota bacterium
CGCGGTGAGGATGCGGCCGCTCTTGATCAGTACGGACATCGCGGATCTCCCTCCTTTACTTGCCGCCCGGCGTGACCTTGATGGTCGCTTTCTTCCAGTTCTTGCCATACACGTCGACGCCCTGACTCTTGAGCTGCGCGACGGCCGCCTTCGCCAGGTCGTCGCGGTATGCGCCAGAGGGCGTCTTCTTGATCACCTTGAACTGCTTCGCGATCTTCGCGGTGCGGTCGAACGCGCTCTTGTCCATGATCCCGATGCCGAGCTTGTTCGGCCAGATGAGCGCGTTGATCTCATTCATCTGCCACGTCTGGTGGCCCTTGAGCAGCGTCGGGCCCTGCTGGAGCACGATGTTCACGCAGTCCTTCGCGTGATCCCGGCAATAGATCCAGCCCTTGAACGACGCGGCCAGGAACTTCTTCGCGACCGCCTGGTTGCTCTTGTCGTTGATCCACTTCTCGGTCGTGAAGATGCCGTCCTCGAGCA
>VAXY01000024.1:600-15477 GCA_005885085.1 Actinomycetota bacterium
ATGAACAAGTTCATATCGAACGGCTGCTTGACGATCGTGACGCCCTTGTTCCTCGATGGATCCATTCCGGCTCGTGTCAACGCCGCGAACAGCTCGAACTCGTTGCCGCCGAGCCAGTTCCCGACCTTCTTGCCGCGCATCTTCGGGATCGAGTTGATGCCGCTGTCCTTCCAGGTCAGCTGCGTCATGCCCGAGCGGTTGAAGACCTGCGCGATGTTGATCAGCTTCGTGTTCTTGTCACGAGCCGACAGCAGGCTCGGCAGCCAGTCGAGGCCGAACTGCGCTTGACCGCCCGCGACTGCCTGTTCCGGAATGATGTCCGGTCCGCCGACCTTGATCTTGACGTCGAGGCCGGCTTGGTCGTAGTAGCCCTTCGCCTTCGCCGCGTAATAACCGGCAAACTGCGCCTGCGTCACCCATTTCAGCTGCAGGGTGACCTTCGTCTTCGCCGCACTCGCCTGTCGCGCAGGCGACGCGCCCGCGCCGGCCGCTGCCCAGATGGCGCCGGCGAGCACGAGGACGGCGATGCCCCCGACCCAGTACTTACGCTGCTTCATCCACTCCCCTTTCGTGTCGTTGCTTCGGGCCGATTCTGACCCCTTCTCACTCCGATGTCGATGGAACCCAACGCAGCGTGAGGCGCTCCAGGGCGGCCACCGCGAGGTAGAGCGCGATCCCCAATAGGCAGGCGAGCAGGACGCCCGCCCAGGCCTCGTTGAACTCGAAGACGCGCGCTCGCGTCAGGATCAGCACGCCGAGCGCATTGAGCGCGCCGCCGAAGTACTCCCCGACGACCGCCCCGATCATCGCCAGCACGGTCGCGACCTTGAGCCCGGTGAAGATGAACGGCAGCGCGGTCGGGATCCGCACGCGCCGGAAGATCTGCAGCTGCCCTGCTGCGTACGAGTCCATCAGCTCGAGTGCGCTCGGATTGACAGACGTGAGCCCGCGCAGCGTGTTCACCAACACGGGGAAGAAGCAGAGCACCGCGGCGATCGTGATCTTCGAGCTCTTGTTCAGCGGCGAGAACCACGTGTTCGTGATCGGGGCGAAGGCGATGATCGGGATCGCGTTGGCCGCAATCGCGTACGGCATCAGCGCGCTGCCGAGGATGCGCCAGCGCGCGAGCACGAGCGCTAGGAGGATCGCCGACCCGGAGCCGAGCGCGAACCCTCCGAGTGCCTCCTGGAACGTGAACCAGCCGGCGCTCCAGAGCTCGTGCCTGGTGTCCCAGAACGTCGTGGCGATCGCGGACGGCCGCGGGAGCAGGAACGCCTGCACGTTGAAGACGCGAATGAGGCCCTCCCAGAGACCGATCATCCCGACGAGCACCACGACGGCGGGCAGCCAATCCGTCAGACGCCGGCCGACGAGTCGTGCCATGCCGCCGCGTGGGACTGGCTGAACCGCGGCGGGGGTGGTGCTCACGCCGGAGTGCGCTCCATGTCGTGGCCGAGGTGCAACGCCTCGCGCACTTCCGTCACGAGCTCGAAGAAGTGCGGTTCCTCGCGGGTCGTAGCGGTGCGTGGCTGTGGGAGGTCGATCGAGATCACGCCGGAGATCCGGCCGGGTCGGGGCGACATAACGACCACGCGCGTGGACAGGAAGGCCGCCTCGGAGATCGAGTGCGTGACGAAGACGACGGTCGAGCCGCTCGCCTCCCAGATCCGCAGCAGCTCCATGTTCATGCGCTCGCGCGTCATCTCGTCGAGCGCGCCGAAGGGCTCGTCCATAAGCAGCAGCGCCGGGTCGAAGGAAAGTGCGCGGGCGATCGAGACGCGCTGCTGCATCCCGCCGGACAGCTGCCACGGGTAGTGGTTCTCGAAGCCGGTCAACTCGACCAGGTCGACCATCTCCCTTACCTTCGCCGCGCGGCGTCGGCGGTCCCAGCGCGCGAGCTCGAGCGGCAGCGCGATGTTCTTGGCGACCGTGCGCCAGTCGTAGAGCACGGCGTCCTGGAAGACGATCCCGTAGTCGCGGTCGATGCGCGCCTGCCGCGCCGGCTTGCCGTTCACCGTCGATGACCCGGACGTCGGCTCGATCAGGTCGCCGATGATCCGGAGCAGCGTCGACTTGCCGCAGCCCGACGGGCCGATCAGCGACACGAACTCGCCGGGCTCGATCTCGAGGTCGATGCCCTGCAGGGCCGTCGTCTCGCCGAAGCGCTTCGTCAGGTCTTTGATCTGGACGACCGTCATTACGCGACATTCTCCGGCGCCCGGCGCACGACGATGCGCTCCGCGATCAGCACCACCAGGAAGAACGAGATCCCGAGCGCGGCCGCGATCACGTTGGTCGCCCAAAGCCCGGTCGGCTGGGTCGTGTAGTACTGGCTGTAGTTGATGATCTGGCCGCCGAGGCCGTCCTGGATCGACGACGGCAGCTCCCCGATGATCGCCCCGACGACGCTGGCCGTCGCCGACACCTTCAGGGCGGCGAAGATGTATGGCAGCGCGGCGGGTACACGCAGCTTCCAGAGGATGCGCCAGTTACCCGCCGCGTAGGAGCGCATCAACTCGAGCGCACGACGGTCGGCCGACTGGAGTCCGCGGATCGTGTTGATCGTGACCGGGAAGAAGGTCAAATAGGCGGCGATTACCGCGACTGCGCCCCAGTCCTGGAAGCGTGTCGGGAGCTTCGGGTTCAGCCAGACGACGACCATCGGCGCGACGACGAGGATCGGGACGGTCTGCGAGGCGACGACCCAGGGGAGGAAGCCGCGCTGGAGCACGCGGAAGTGTGCCAGCACGACGCCGAGAGCGAAGCCGAGCACGGCCCCGAGCGCGAAGCCCACCGCCGCTTCCTTCGCCGTGAACGCCGCGGCCTTGACGAGGATGGTGATCAGGCGCGGGCCGACATCTCCCGGTCGCGCGTGCGCCCAGAGCGCCGCGAAGATCTTGTGCAGGTGGGGCATCGACGTGTCGTCGACGAGAAACGGCCAGCTCCAGTGCTCGCGCATCCAGAGCCAGCGGTAGCCCTCCCAGAGACCCCAGAGGCCGGCCAGGACGAGGAGGAAGAGGGTCGCGCGCGCGACTGCGCGGCGCACGGCGACCGCCCTGGCGCGCGGTCGTTCGAGCGCGATCGCCGACATCGCCCGATGCTTACCACGTTAGAGTCGCCGCGTGGGGCTCGATCCGAAGCGGACCGTGGCGGAGCTTCGCGAGCTTCAACAGCTGACAGGTGACGAGAATGGCGCCCAGCGTGTGGCGTGGACTGAAACCTGGGCGCGGGCGCGCGAATGGCTGCGGGAGAAGGTGGCCGGGACCGGGGCGGAGGAGTCGGTCGACGCCGCCGGCAACCAGTGGTTCACCCTGCGCGGGGGCTCCGACCGGGCGGTGCTGATCGGCGGCCACATCGACTCGGTGCCGAACGGCGGCTGGCTCGATGGGGCGTTGAACGTGATGGCCGGGGTGGAGGTCCTGCGCCGCCTGGCCGACGAGGGTCAGCCGCATGTGACCGTGCGACTGGTCAACTGGGCGGACGAAGAGGGCGCGCGCTTCGGCCGCTCGCTGTTCGGCTCGTCGGCCGCGGCCGGGTCGATGGCCGACCAGGACGAGCTGCGCTCGCGCAAGGACGCAAACGGGATCGCATTGCCGGACGCGCTGAGTGAGCACGGAGTGCAGCTCGACTCGGCCCTCGACGCGCGCTCCGAGCTCCGTGGTGCGGCCGCCTACGTGGAGCTGCACATCGAGCAGGGGCCGGTGCTCGAGTCGCTCGACCTTCCCCTGGGCGTTGTTCTCGGCACATTCGGCGTCGAGCGTCACCAGGTCGCGTTTCGCGGCCAGGCCGCGCACGCCGGCTCGACGCCGATGGACAAGCGCCGCGACGCGCTTGCCGGCGCTGCGAAGCTCGAGCTCGAGATTCGCGGGATCGCACAGCGAACCGGGGAGGGCGCGGTGTGCACGATGGGCGGCGTCGTCACGAGGCCGGGCATCGTCACGTCGGTGGTGGAGACCGCGGAATGCCTGCTCGACCAGCGACATCTCGAGGCCGCCAAGCTGGCGTCGATGCTGGACGAGGCGAAGAAGGCGTCCCAGCAGTTCGCGCAGGAGGAGAACCTCGAGGTCGAGTGGGAGCGGATCTGGAACATCGAGCCGATCCTCTTCGACGACGCGCTGATCGGGTTGGCGGACGAGTCGGTCAAGGAAGTAGCGGGAACCTCACATCGCCTGCCCAGCGGTCCGCTTCACGACGCCGCCGAGGTCGCGCGGGCTGGTGTTCCCAGCGTGATGCTCTTCGTCCAGTCACTGCGCGGCCTGTCGCACACGAAGCTGGAGGACACGAAAGAGGCGCACCTCGAGCTCGCGGTGCAGGCGCTCGACCGGCTCGCGACGAAGACGATCGAGCGCGTCGCCTCCGGCTGAAAGGCCAGGGTGGAACGTAAGATGTACACCTGCGCTTGACCCGACGCTGCCGGTCGTTTATTCATACTGAACAGTGAGCTCCTCTCACGAGCCGCGTCTCGCCGTGGGATTGATCGGCCTCGGCAACATGGGCACGGCGGTTGCGGAGCGCCTCCTGGAGGCCGATTTTCCGCTCGTCGTGTACAACCGAACGCCGAGCAAAGCCGAACCGCTCGCCGCTCGCGGAGCGACGGTTGCCGGCTCGGCGGCCGATCTCGCAGGGGAAACCGACGTCGTGCTCACGTCCCTGTCCGACGACGATGCCCTCGAGGCGGTGGCCGGCGACGTTCTCTCAGAGCCACGGCCGGGCACGGTCCTGGTCGACCTGAGCACCGTCTCGCCGGCCGCTTCTGCACGTGTCGCGTCAGTCGCCGAAGCGGCGTCGGTCGACTATCTTCGTGCACCCGTTAGCGGGAACCCGAGTGTCGTCCGCGCGGGAACCCTCAGCTTCATCGTCTCCGGTCCGCGCGACGCCCTCGAGCGCGTCGCGCCCGTGATCCGGGCAATCGGGCCGACGGTCCACCACGTCGGCGAAGGCGAGGAGGCCCGGATCGTCAAGCTGACGATCAACCTGATGATCGCCGGGCTCGCACAGCTCATGTCGGAGGCGCTCGTGCTCGGCGAGGCGGCCGGCGTCTCGCGCGAGGCTCTGCTCGAAGTAATGGGGAGCTCGGCCGCCGGCGCGCCGTTCGTGAAGTACAAGACGGAGCCCCTGCTCCGCGACGACTACTCCGCGACGTTCACGACGGCGCTGATGGAGAAGGACATCGACCTCATCCTCGACGCAGCTGAGGAGCACGGTGTCGAGCTCCCGGTTGCGCGCGACCTGAAAGGTCTGCTCCGCGCGGCCGTCGAGGCCGGTCACGCAGACGACGACTTCATCGCGCTCTTCCTGCACCTGCGGAGCGCTTCCCGTTATAGCGATCAGGAGGTGGTGCGGTGACCATGCGAAACAGGACCGTCGGCTCTCCCGACGCGACCCGCGCGGTCGACTGGGAGCAGCGCATCGACTTCCCGCGCCTGCGCCGGGAACGTCTCGAGCGTGCGAAGGCGGCGCTCGACGCGTCCGACCTCGGCGCCGTTCTGCTGTTCGATCCGAACAACATCCGGTACGTCACGAGCACGCACATCGGCGAGTGGGCGCGCGACAAGAACGCGCGTTTCGCGTTATTGCCGCGGGGGAGCGATCCGATCCTGTGGGACTTTGGTTCCGCCGCCCGCCATCACCAGCTGTTCGCGCCGTGGCTGCCGCCCGAGAACTTCCGCGCCGGCGTCGCGCCGATGCGCGGCGCAATGCCGGTCGAGACTGGCATCCCCGACCGGCTCGGCCAGCGCATCGCGAACGAATTGCGCGAGTTCGGGGTTCACGACGAGCCCCTCGGCGTCGACATGGCCGACCTCGTCACGGTCGAGGCGCTCCAGCGCGCCGGCATTCAGGTCACGGACGGTTCGCGCGTGCTGCTCGAGGCGCGGAAGGTCAAGACGCCTCAGGAGATCGCGTTGCTCGACCAGTCCGCCGGACTAGTCGACGCCGTCTACGACGAGATCTACCGCATGTTGCGGCCGGGTGTGTACGAGCACGAGATCGTGGGGCGTGCACATCAACTGCTGTTCGAGATGGGATCCGAGCACGTCGAGGCCGTCAACGCCGTCTCCGGCGATCGCTGCAACCCGCACCCGCACGTGTTCTCCGACCGACTGCTGCGGCCGGGCGACCAGGCGTTCTTCGACATCATCCACTCGTTCATGGGGTACCGAACGTGCTACTACCGCACGTTCAACGTCGGCGGCGTCAGCCACTCGCAGCTCGACGCGTACAAGCAGTGCCGGGAGTGGCTGGACGCCGCGATCGAGCTCGTTCGGCCGGGGATGACGACGGACAAGATCGCGGACGTCTGGCCGACAGCAGAGGAGCTTGGCTTCCCGGACGAGGAAACGTGCTTCGGCCTCCAGTTCGGCCACGGGATCGGGGTTGGGCTGTACGAGTCGCCGATGATCTCGCGGGTGCATTCGCTCGAGCATCCGGTTGAGCTCGAGGAGGGAATGGTCTTCGCGCTCGAGACCTACTGCGCCGCGACCGACGGCCGCTCCGCTGCCCGGATCGAGGAAGAGGTGGTCGTCACTGCGAGCGGCTGCGAGATCATCACCCGCTTCCCGGCCGAGGAGCTGCTCGTCGCCGGGCGGATCTACGTGCGCGGCGCCGACCTCGTGCCCGATGCCGGCGAGAGTCGACAGGACGGCGCGTCGGATCTGGCCGCGGCCGTAGCCTCCTCGGCGGTCGTCGAGCCCGCGGCGGTGCCGCGGTGAGCGGCGACACCGGCACACGCGAGCTGGCAGACGGCCGGCCGTCGTACCGCCTCGTCCGCCGTGAGGACATCGAGCTCGGCGAGGCGCTGCCGGGCCGCTCGAGCGGCCTGACGACCTGTCGCCTCGTCGGCGGCTCGAGCGGCTCGACACACATGGCGCTGACGCTCGTCTCGCTGATCGACGGGCACGTCGACGCGCACGTGCACTCGTTCGAGACCAGCTTCTACGTGCTCGGGGGCGAGCCGGTGCTCTATCTCGACGGGCGCGGCGTGCAGCTCAAGCCCGGAGCGTGCGGCTGCGTGCCTGTGGGCGTGCCGCATGCCTTCCGCTCGGATGGCAGCGGGCTGTGGATCGAGATGGCCGCGCCGCGGCCGCGTCCCGACGCGAGCGACACCTTCTTCCTGGAGCCTGCGCCCGATCTGCCCGCCGAGCCGCTCGATGTCCGTGACCCGCGCAACCGCAACCTCTTCCTCCTCACCGAAGGCGAGATGGATCTCGACCGGCTCAAGCGCGGCGCAGCCGTCGGCGCTCCGACCGTGTCGGCAAGCATGGCGACGGCCGTCCTCGCCTACAGCGGCATCGCCGTCAAGATGCTCGTCGACCAGCGGCTCGACGCTCAGCTCCACACGATGTTCATGGTCGACTACCAGCCGGGTGCGGTCGCGCATCCGCACGACCATCCGTTCGAGGAGTCCTACTACATGCTCGAGGGCGAGGTCGACGTCGTCGCCGACGGCGACCGCCACACACTCAGGCCGGGCGACGTCTTCTGGACCGGCACCGGTTGCCTGCACGGCTTCTACGAGACGCAGGGCGGACCGGTCCGCTGGCTCGAGACGTCGGCGCCGGCGCCGCCGCCACGGCACTCGTATCGCTTCGAGCGTGACTGGGACTACCTCGGCGAGCGCCTGCAATCTGACGCGAGCATCGGCGTCGGATGAGTCAGCTCAGCGACAAGCCGACGACCGGCGTGCTCGACGACCTCGAGCTGTACACGCGGATCTACCGGCAGATGCTGCTTATCCGCGGCTTCGAGGACCTCGTCCAGTCACTGTTCCTGAAGGGCGAGGTCTACGGGACGACGCATCTCTATTCGGGACAGGAGGCGATTGCGACCGGCGTCGCCAGCCTGCTGGAGGAGCGCGACCGTGTTGCGGCGACGTACCGCGGTCACGGTCACGCGCTGGCGCTCGGCGTCGATCCGCAGAAGCTCCTCGACGAGATGCTCGGGCGCGAGACGGGCATCAACGGCGGCCGCGCCGGCTCGATGAACGTCAACTCGCTCGACGACCGGCTCATCGGCTCCTTCGGGATCGTTGGCGGGAGCATCGCGGCCGCGACAGGCGCGGCGCTCGCGTTGAAGCGCACGACGGGCGGCGTCGCGGTCGCGTATTTCGGCGACGGCGCAATGAACCAGGGCTACGTCTTCGAGTGCCTGAACTTCTGCCAGGTGCTGAAGCTGCCGCTCGTCTTCGTCTGCGAGAACAACGGCTACGGCGAGTACACGCCATTCGAGTCGGTGACGGCAGGAGAGATCCGCGCGCGCGCCGAGGTCATGAACGTGCCGGCCGAGACGATCGACGGGATGAAGGTGTGGACCGTGCGCCCCGCGGCCGCACGGGCCCTCGCACACGCCCGCGAGGGCAACGGCCCGTCGTTCATCGAGGCCTTGACGTACCGGTTCGTCGGCCACTCGCGCAGCGATCCGGGCGCCTACCGCCCCGAGGGAGAACTCGACGACTGGAGGATGCGCGACCCGATCGTGCTCCTCCGCGCGCAGCTCGAAGCCGACGGGGTGGACGCAAGGCGCCTCGAAGAGATCGAACGGGCAATGAACGAAGAGCTGGAGCGGATGCGCGAGCGCGGGGTTGCCGCACCGTTCCCGAGCTCGCTCTCGAGCGGCGAGTTCAAGCAATGAGACGCGTGGCGCACGAGCTGACCATGCCCAAGCTGTCGGATTCGATGGCCGACGCCGTGGTCGTGCGCTGGCTGAAGTCGCCGGGCGAGTCGTTCGTGCGCGGCGAGGGGCTGATCGAGGTCGAGACGGACAAGGCGACCGTGGTCTACGAGGCCGAGTCCGACGGGACGCTCGATTCAATCCTCGTGCCGGAGGGAGCGAAGGTTGCGATCGGAGAGCCGATTGCGAGGGTCGCAAACGGAGAGCTGCCGGCTCCCGCCGAAAGGCCGGGGTCTGACCCCGGAGAGGTCAGACCCCGGCAGTTCGCCGACGGAAAGCGACCGAACGCCACGCCAGTTGCGCGGCGCACGGCGCTCGAGCTCGGGCTCTCGCTGCACGGCATCGTGGGGACCGGCCCCGGGGGTCGCATTACGCGCGAGGATGTGCTGCAAGCGTCCGAGTCGGGCGCGACTGTGGAGGAAACTGTCACCACGGGCAAGGGCGCGGTTCGCGTGCTCGAGCTGACTGCGACGCAGGCGACCATCTCGCGGCGCCTGGTGGAATCGGCGACGACGATCCCGGTCTTCACTGTGTCGGCCGACATCGACATGTCGCTGATCACGGCGTTGCGCCGCGGGGCCGGCGAGGAGCCCGGCGACGCTCCGTCCGTGAACGACTTCATCGTGAGGGCGGCTGCGCTGGCGCTGCGGGAGTTTCCGCGCTTCAACGCGTCGTATGTCGACGGCAAGGTCGAGTGCTACTCGCGCGTGAATGTCGGCATCGCGGTTGCGACCGACGACGCCCTCCTCGTGCCGGTCGTGGCCGACGCAGACCGGAAGACGCTGATGGAAATCGCGGCGGAAACGCGAAGGCTCGCCGGTGCTGCACGGCGACGCGACGTGCAGCCGGAGGATCTGCGCGACGGGACGTTCACGGTGTCGAACCTCGGCATGTTCGGCGTGCGGTCGTTCACCGCGATCATCGATCCGCCGCAGGTTGCGATCCTCGCCGTCGGGGGCCTCCGCGGGGATGTGATGACCGTCACGCTCAGCTGCGATCACCGCGTCGTCTACGGCGCGGACGGCGCACGCTTCCTCTCCCGTCTCCGCGAGCTGATCGAACGGCCGCTTGCCCTGGTGTCGTAGTGGCGACTGTCCCCTTCCGCACAGCGATTCGCGACGCCCTCGACGAGGAGCTCGCCGCCGACGAGCGTGTGATCCTTTTCGGTGAAGACGTCGCCGTCGCTGGGGGCGTGTTCGCGACGACGACCGGCCTCTACGACAAGTATGGCCCCGACCGCGTCTTCGACACGCCGATCTCGGAGCTGGCGCTCGCCGGCGCTGCGTTCGGGTCGGCGGTCACCGGCCTCCGCCCGGTCGTCGAGATCATGTTCGGCGACTTCCTCACGCTCGCGATGGACAGCCTCGTCAACCAGTCGACGAAGTACTGGTTCCTGACGCGGGAGCAGGTGAGCGTGCCGCTCACGATACGCTCCGTCGTCGGAGCGGGCGGCCGCTTCGGCGCGATCCACTCGCAGATGCCGGTCTCGTGGTTCATGGGCGTTCCGGGGCTGAAGATCGTCGGGCCCTCGACGCCGGCCGACGCGAAGGCGCTGCTAAAGGCGGCGATCCGGGACGACAACCCGGTGCTGTTCTTCGAGCACAAGCGGCTGTACAGCATGGAGGGAGAGGTCGACGGCGCCGCGGCACGTCTCGGCGAAGCGGCTGTGGTGCGCGAGGGCAACGACATCACGCTGGTCACGGCGATGAAGAGCGTCCACGACAGTCTCGAGGCTGCCGACGAGCTCGAGCGTGATCACGTGTCCGTCGAGGTGATCGACCTGCGGACGCTCCGGCCGCTCGATATCGAGACCGTGCTTGCGTCGGTCCGCAAGACGAACCGCGTCGTGATCGTCGAGGAGGGGCCGCTTACCGGCGGCTGGGCGGGCGAGGTCCTCGCGAGCGTCACCGAGCAGGCGCTCGGCTACCTTGACGACGCGTGGCGCATCGCAACACCGAACACCCCGATCCCGTACAGCCCCCCGCTCGAGGACGCATTCCTGCCGGGGACGGAGCGGATCGCTGCGATGAACGAAGCTGCACCGTCCTCCGGATTCGAGGCATCGAAGGTGGGCAGTCGCCTACGGGCAGAGCGCGAGCGTCGCGGGATCAGCCTGCGCGAGCTCGCGAGACGCGTCGGCGTGTCGCCGAGCCTGGTGTCGCAGATCGAGCTCGACCGAGTGAATCCTTCGGTGAGCACCTTGTATGCGCTCGTCACGGAGCTCGGCATGACGATGAGCGAGGTCTTCGGCGACTCACGACCCGGCGAGCGCGCGGCCCCGCAGCTGCCCGGCGCCGACGGTCTGGCCGAGCGGCCGGAAACGCGGCGCGTGATCAACCTCGCCTCCGGCGTGCGCTGGGAGCGCCTGACCCCGCACAGCGACCGCGACGTCGAGTTCCTCTACGTCGTCTATCCCGTCGGAGCCGAGTCGTGCCCGGAGGACGCCCTGATGACGCACGGTGGGAAGGAATACGGCTACGTCACCCGCGGGACGCTCGGCATACGTGTGGGCTTCGAAGAATACGAGCTGGCCGCGGGTGGTTCGATCGCCTTCGACTCCTCGTCGCCGCACCGTTTGCGGGCGATCGGCGACGAGCCGGTGCACGCCATCTGGGTCGTCATCGGCCGAAAGGCCGATCCGCGCGGCGAGTAGCTTCGCTCAGCCCGCCGGCGCCTCGCCCTCGGCCTGTGCTCGCAGGCGCCCGACCCCGACCCACGTGGAGCGAAAGCGTGCGATCAGCTCTGGTGCCTGGTAGAGCACCAGCGCAAGCAGGATCAACCCTCCGATCGTCATCTGCGCGTACTCCGTCGGCTGCTGGAACAGCGGCAGGACGTTATCGATCTCGGTCAGGAAGAGAGCCGCGAGCAGCGTCCCGACGAACGACCCTCTTCCGCCGGCGAGGCTGGCGCCGCCGAGCACTGCCGCGGCGATGCTCTCGAGTGCGTAGTTGCCGATGATCGGCGATCCGATCTGGACCTGGGCTGCGGAGTAGAAGCCGGCGACCGACGCCATCAACGAGCAGATGATGAAGGCGAGGAAGACCGTGCGCCCGGTGGCTAGTCCGACTCGGCGGGACGACGTCTCGTCGAGACCCACTGCGCGCATCGCCAGGCCGGTCCGCGTGCGGTACAGCCAGAGGTCGCCCACCACGGCGAGGACGACGACGCCGATGAACGCGTAGGGCACGAAGCTGACGCTCGTGTTTAGCGCGTCGATGACGTTCGGATTGATGAAGCCCTCGGGATGGTCGCGCAGCAGCAGCGACGCGCCTTCGAGGATGCTGAGCGTGCCGAGCGTGGCGATGATCGACGGCAGGCGAAGCACGCGGATTAGCGTCGCGTTGAAGACGCCGGTCGCGAAGCCGACGCCGGCGACTGCCAGGGCACCGGCGAGGAGCACCGGCCACGACTTGTCGGGCTGTAGCGTGAATGATGCGGTGACGACGCACATCGTCATCAGCGCCGCAACCGAGATGTCGAAGCCGCCGACGAGGAGTGCATTCGTCTGACCGATGGCGACGAGCGCGAGCGGCAATGCGCTCAGCAGGAGGTTGCCGAGGTTGTACCTCGTCAGGAAGGCGGACTGATGCTGCGCCGCGTAGGCACCGAGTGCGACGATCAGCGTCGTCATCAAGCCGAGCGGGAGCCAGCCGCGAAGCGCCTTCATAATTTCTCCCGCGTGACGCGGCTGCCGACGATCGCTTCGACGATCCGGCGTTCACCCAGCTCGGCGCCGTGGATCTCGTCGACGATCTTCCCGCGTGACATGACGACGACGCGGTCGCACAGCCCGGCAAGCTCGAGCGGATCGCTCGACTTGACGATGATCGCAACGCCTTCGTCAGCCTTCGCGCGCAGCGCCTCGTAGATGTCGAAGCGGGCACCGACGTCCACACCTTGCGTCGGCTCCTCGGCGAGAATGAGCTTGACGTCGCCGCGGAGGAACGGCCGTGTCAGCGAAACCTTCTGCTGATTGCCGCCCGAGAGTGACTGGACCGGCTGCTCGACCGACGCCATCCGAATGCGCAAGCGGCGCACGAGCTCGTCGACCGTGCGGCGCTCCTGTCGTCGGCGCAGGAGCCCCCAGTGTTCGAATCGCCGCAGCACCTGCAACGTGATGTTGGCACGAACGCTCAGTACAGGGAAGAGCGACTCGCCGGCGCGATCGCCGCTCAGCAACACGACTCCCGCCCGAAGCGCGGATAGCGGCGACTTCGTGTTGAGCGCGTGCCCGTTGCAGGACGCAGTGCCGGAAGGACGTTCGACACCCGCGAGGGCACGGAGGAACTGCACCTGACCGTTGCCTTCCGCTCCCGCGAGCCCGAGAATCTCCCCCTTCTTGACCTCGAGATCGATCGGTCCGAAGCGGTCGCCCTGCAACCCGGACACCGCGAGCAGGACGTCAGCGGGGCGGGCGGTCTCGTCGCGCTCGGGAAACGCGAGCTGGAGCGGCCGTCCGATCATGAGCGCGACGAGCGACTCCTCGGACATCGCGGCGGAGTCGAACGTCCCCTGGCTGACGCCGTCGCGCAGGACCGTCACGCGGTCCGCGATGCCGAGCACCTCCGGCAAGCGGTGGCTGACGTACACGATGCCGACGCCGCCCCGGCTGCGTTCGAGCACGAGCTTGTGCAGTTGCTCGACCTCTGGCGGGCCGAGCGCCGTCGTCGGCTCGTCGAGCAGGAGCACCTTCGGGTTCGCAAGCAGCGCCTTGACGACCTCGAGCAGCTGCCGCTGCACGAGCGAGAGCGTCCCGACCGCTGCAGTGGCGAGCAGCTCGAGCTTGAACTCCTCGAGGCGGGCCGCCGCCCACTTCTCCATGCGGTGGCGTGGCGGCTGCACGTCCTTGGGCACGGCGAGATAGAGGTTCTCGGCGACGGTCAGATCGAGGACGTGCGAATACGTCTGATACGCGATGCCGAGGCCGAAGCGGCGAGCCTCCGCCGGAGAACGGCGCCGCCGCCGGCGTCCGCCGATCTCGACCGTCCCTGCGTCAGGGGCCAGGAAGCCGCTGGCGATTCCGAGCAACGTCGACTTCCCGGACCCGTTCTCCCCGACGAGCGCGTGCACCTCGCCTGCGCGGCAGTCGAAGCTGACGTCGCGGAGCGCCTGTACGGCTCCGAACGCCTTCGAGACTCCGCCGAGGGACAACACGACGGGGTTCCCGGGGCCGGGACGTTCGTGTGGCTCAGGCTCGAGTGTCTGTCGTTCTTCTCCTAGGGGTACATCCGATGGAGCAGGCTCAGAGGAACGAGCGACGTTGCCGAGGCTTCCTGGGGGTAACCCTTGACGCACTCGTCGCGCTTCGACTGATTCTGCAACTGGATCGGGAACACGATCGTGGGTGGAATCTTCGCTCCCTTGAGCTTCATCAGCGCGGCTGTGAGAGCGACCCGGATCTGCGAGTTCCCGGCGGTGTAGTAGAAGACCTTGAGCTTCGGGTTGTGCAGCTTGTCGGCCGCACAGCCCATGCCCACGTCGTCCGTCCGCAGGGTCAGGACCGCGTTGAACGGCTTGCCCGCGGCCTTGTACGCGGAAAACGCACCCTGCGCCATGCCGAGGCCGTACTCGTAGCTCCAACCCTTGATGTCGGGATAGCGGGCGAGGATGCCTGCCACGACTTCCTGCACCTTCGACGGATCCCAGTTGGTCGCCTCGTTCGCGACGACATGGATGTGGATCGTTCGCGACGACCTTGATGTTCGAGTTGAGCGCCTTCTGCTCGCAGGTCTGCCAGCCGGCCGAGAGCGGGTTGCCCGGGAAGCCGCCGAGGAACGCGATGTTCCCGGACTTGACGTACTTGTTCATCACCCTCGCGTACGACTTGCCGAGCCGGCACGTGTCTTCACCGACGACGGTCAGGTAGTTCGTCCCCGGGCCGCTCACGTAGCCCCACGCATACGTCGCAACCGGGATTCCGGCCTTTGTCGCCTCCTTGAACACCGGCAGCATGGCGTCGCCGAAGTCCGGATAGGTGACGATGACGTTCACGTGCTGCGAGATCGCGGCGCGGAAGTCGGTCAGCGCCTGCGCCGGATTCGAGTGAGCGCTGGTGTAGATGATCTTGCCGATCGAGGGATACGTCAGCGCCTGGAGGATGAACTCCATCTTCGAGATCTGGCGGTAGACGTTTTCGCCGAAGCCCTCGACGTAGGCGACCTTGAGCTTGCCCCCCGTGCCGGTGTCGCAGCCGTTGTTCTTCCAGCACTT
>VAXY01000024.1:15564-29270 GCA_005885085.1 Actinomycetota bacterium
GACGCCTTCGCTTTGTAGACCTCGCCGAAGCCGCCTCCGCTACCCACGTGCGACCGCGCTGCGCTGGTTGGCCTATTGCCCGTACCGCCGTGCCCCGCGGCGACGAGCACGAGCATCGCCGTGAGCAGCGCCAGTGGCGGCACAAGCCGTAGGCGTCTCGATGCGCGCCCCTTTCGTACGTGCATCGTGCCTCCTCCTTTCGTCACTTTGCCCCTGTTACGTTCACGCTTGTTGGGTTCCCCGACGCATCAGCCGGCCGTAAGGCACGGCCGAGGAGCGACGCGACGCGGTCGCCGGAGATGAGCATCCCGACGATGATGGCGCCGCCGAAGACGACGAACTGCATCGCAGTCGACAGGCCGAGAATGCGCAGCATCTGCGTCAACAACGTCAGCGCGAGGGCTGCCATCCACGTCGAGGTTGCGCTCGCCAGTCCACCTGCAAGCGACGCGCCGGCAATCACCACTGCCGCGATCGGCGCCAGGAGGTACTCGGCGCCGAAGCCCGGATCGATGCTGATGCGCACGCCGGCGAGTAGAACTGCCGCGCTGGCGTAGAGCGCGCCCGCGATGACGTACGCGGACACGACGTGGGTTCGGACATGGACGCCCGCCATCCAGGCGGCTCGTGGATTCGCGCCGACCGCTTGAAAGCGACGACCTGCCGCTGTGTAGCGCAACGCCAACGCGACGGCGAGCGCGATTGCCGCACCGGTCCAGAAGACGGCGCTGATCCCGAGCGGCTTCTGCGCGGCCCACGAGGAGAGCCCCGCCGGCACGTTCGCGCCTTCCACGACGCCGCGGGAGTACTTCACGCCCCAGGCGAGCACGATCTGTCCCACCGCCAGCGTGACGATCAGCGGGTTCAGCCTGAAGATCCCGACGAGGATGCCGTTCGCGAGACCAACGCCCGCGCCGAGCGCGATGCAGGCGAGGATCGCGACCGCAAGCCGGTTGTTCGAGCCCGACCCGACGCCGACGATGAGGTTCCCGCCGAAGAACATCACGCCCGGCGTCGAGAGATCGATGCCGGCGTGCATGATCACGAGCATCTGGCCGAGGGCCGCGACCGCGAGAATCGTCATGTAGGGGAGGACAAACGCCCACGAGGTGCTCTGCAAGGCCTCGGGGGCGATGATCGCCGCGGTGATCGCGAGCGCGCCCGTCGCAAGCCAGATCGGCAGGAAGCGCGCGGCAACGAGGGCATTCGCGACGGCCGGCGCAAATCCTAGGCGGCGCCACGGTGAAGAGCTAGCCGCGACCAGGCGTCCATTCTGTGCACGTTGCGCCTGAAGTGTCAACTGTGGCCGAACGCCGGTTCATCTACGCTTAACGAAATGCCTGGAGTCCGGCCGTTTGAGCGTTGACTCTTCCGGGCCAGGGCGTTTATGCTCGCTGTACATGCGGCAGCGCGCGACAGGGTCTGCTGCCGGCGAAGGCGTTCGCGCGCCGTCGCGCCTATTCGTGTCCGACCAGCCAAGGAGAGAGGCATGAGCTCGCAGCGGCTACTGATCCGCAACGGCTTCGTCGTCTCGATGGACCCCGACGTCGGCGACGTGCCATCCGGCGATGTCCTCGTGGAGGACGGCAAGATCGCCGAGATCGGGCGCAACATCGAGGCGTCCGAAGCCGAAGAGGTCGACGCGGCCGGGATGATCGTGATGCCGGGATTCGTCGACACGCACCGGCACACGTGGCAGACGCCGGTTCGCGGCGTCCTCCCGTGTTGCACGCTCGACCATTACTTCGCCGTGATGCTCGGGAGCGTCGGCGGCCACTACCGGCCAGAGGACGTCCACATCGGGAACCACGCTGGAGCGCTGGAAGCGCTGAACGGCGGCGTCACGACGCTGCTCGACTGGTCACACATCAACAACACGCCGGATCACTCCGACGCGGCGATCCAGGGCCTGAAGGATGCCGGCATCCGCGCGATCTACGCGCACGGCGTGCCCACCGGCGGCGAGTGGTGGGCGTTCAGCGAGCTCGAGCACCCGGAGGACATCCGGCGCATTCGCGACACGTATTTCTCCTCCGACGACGGGCTGATCACGCTTGCTCTCGCCGCGCGTGCTCCGGGCAACTCGAACTTCGAGGTCGCGAAGCACGACTGGGAGCTCGCGCGCGACCTCGGCATTCGCATCAGCGTGCACGTTGGCATGCGGCTGACGGACATTCACGTGCACCACGTCAAGAACATCCACGATCTCGGGCTGATGGGGCCCGACACGACCTACATCCACTGCACCGATTCCACCGATGAGGAGCTCGACCTGATCAAGGAGACGGGCGGCACCGCGTCGGTCGCGCCATACGTCGAGATGCTGATGGGCCACGGTCCGCCTCCGACGGGGAAGCTCCTGCAGCGCGGGGTCCCCGTCTCGCTCAGCGTCGATGTCGTGTCGAGCGTGCCGGGCGAGATGTTCACCCAGATGCGCACGGCGCTCGTATTCGAGCGGATTGGAGCCTTCACCGACACGCCCGACGAGGCGTTCGCGCCAACGCTGACGCACAGGGAGGTACTCGAGCTTGCGACGATCGAAGGCGCTCGTGCCTGCGCGCTCCAGGACAAGGTGGGCTCCCTCGCTCCGGGCAAGCAGGCGGACATCGTCCTGCTGAAGACCAACGCGATCAATACCGCGCCGATGGTCGACCCGATCGGGACGATCGTCGTCTTCGCCGACACGTCGAACGTCGACTCGGTCTTCGTTGCCGGTCGCGCCGTCAAGCGAAACGGCGAGCTCGTGAACGTCGATCTCGACGATGTCATTCGCAAGCTCGACGAGTCGCGGAACCACATTCTGTCCCACGGCGAGCTGCTTCCGAACTGGGCCGCGGAACCGGTGGCGGCCGCGTAGTCAGTTCCTCCTCACGGGCTCGCCCCGCCGCGTGCGGGGCGAGCCTCCCTCGGGCAGGGAGAAAGGAGACGTGTCATGGCCAATGACACGGTCGTCGTCGTCGGCGCCACGCAGGGACTCGGGCGTGAGCTTGCGCAGGCGTACGCCCACGACGGCCGCGAGGTGGTCGTGACGGGAAGGGAGCAGTCGCGTGCGGACAGAGCGGCCGGCGAGATCGGTGGCCGCACACGCGGAATCGGCTTCGACTTGGCACAGCCGCACGCGATCGCGGACCGTCTCGCGGAGGTCGACGCTGTCCAGTACCTCGTGCTCGCTGCGATCGAGCGGGATGTGAACAAGGTGAGCGAGTACGACGTCGACGCCGCACTGCGGCTCGTCACGCTCAAGCTCGTCGGCTACACCGAGGTCATCCACACGCTGTCTCCGCGGATGGTCGACGACTCGGCGATCCTCATCTTCGGCGGCCTCGCGCGAGATCGTCCGTATCCCGGTTCGACGACTGTCACGACCGTGAACGGCGGCGTGACCGGCCTCGTCCGGACTCTGGTGGTCGAGCTCGCGCCCACCCGCGTGAACTGCCTGCACCCTGCAATCGTCGGCGACAGTCCGCAATGGGTCGACATGCCGGAGGAGCGGCGGGACGCGCTCGTGCAACGCACGCCGATCGGCCGGCTTGTCACGATGGCGGAGGTCGTGGACGCGTCGCGCTTCCTGCTCGAGAACCGGGCGCTGAATGGCATCAACCTCCCGGTCGACGGCGGGTGGCTCTGCATGTGATTGGCCGGGTCTAGGGTCGCAACCGCAGCCGGCGTGGCCATCGGTCTCGCCGTCGGTTACAACATCGCGAACGTCGGACCCGCCGCCCAGGTCGTCTCGGGTGCGTATGGCGTCCGGCTGGGTTTCGTCGGGTTGCTCACGACTGCGCTGTTCGTGACGCACCTCGTCATGCAGATCCCCGGCGGAAAGCTCATCGATCGCCGCGGCGCCCGGGCGCTCGCGGGCGTGGCACTCGGACTCATCGTCATCGGCAACGCCGTTGCGCTCATCTCGGCCTCGTTCGCACTCGGCATCGGCGCGCGGTTGATAGTCGGCCTGGGGACGGGCATCGGCTTCATCGCCGGTAGCGATTATGTGCGCGCGACCGTCGGCTCGCCGGCCGCGCAAGGCCTCTATGGCGCGGCCGGAGTGGGCGGGGGAGGGGTCGCACTCGCAATCGTCCCGTTGACGACGTCCGCGTTCGAGTGGCGTGCGCCGTACGCGACGGCTCTGATCGCTGCTTGCGCCGTACTGGTGGCTTTGCCATTCGTTCCGCGGGACCGGCGCAAGGGTGAGGTTCCGCGTGCCGCGGTCTCACCGATCCGGGAGATCGTGCGCGACCGGCGCCTGTACCCGCTCGCGCTCGCGCACACGGCGTCGTTTGCCTTCAGCGTCATCGTCGGGAACTGGACCGTCTCGCTGCTCCAGCACGACGGATACGGGCGGCGCCTCGGCGGTGCAGTCGCCGCGCTGACGCTGCTCGGTGGGTTCGTGACCCGCCCGCTCGGCGGTGTCGCGCTTCAGCGCTGGGGCAGCCGCGGCGCACCGCTGCTCGCAGCGAGCATGGTCGCCGGCGCCGCCGGCACCGTGCTCCTTCTGCTGGACGTCCCGCTGTTCGCGCGAATCGTCGGCGCCGCCGCGCTCGGCCTCGCCGCGGGAGTTCCGTTTGCCGCGGCATTCAGCGGGGCGCAGGCGATCCGCCCCGATGGCCCGGGCGCCGCAATCGGCTTCGTCAACAGCTGCGCGACGCTCGTGATAGCGGTGGGCGCGCCGCTGGTCGGCGTCACGTTCTCTCTCGCCGGCCACGGCCGCCTAGGCTTCGCCGCCGTCGCGGCGCTGTGGGCGCTGTCCGCTGTCGGGGTGCTGCCCTCGAAGCTGCCACGAGCCGGAGACGCGTAGTCATTCCACCAGCGACCGGGCGTTATGCTCGTTCCCCTGCCAGCGACCGGGGAGGTTCGATGCTCAGTTTTGGCGTGACGGTCCTGCCGGACCCGCCCTACCAGCGGATGATCGAGCTGATGCAGCTCGCCGAGCGGCACGGCTTCGAGTACGCGTGGACGTACGACTCGCACATCCTCTGGGAGGAGTCGTACGCGACGCTCCCGCTCGTGGCCGCGCAGACGAGCAAGATCAAGCTCGGGCACTTCGTCACGAATCCGGGCATTCGCGACCCGACGATCACGGCGAGCTGGTACGCCACGATGCAGGACATCTCGGACGGCCGCATGGTGATGGGCATCGGCCGCGGCGACTCGTCGCGTCGCGTCGTCGGCCTCCAGCCCGTCAAGGTGGCGGAGTTCGAACGGCGCTGCGCCATGATCAAGGACCTCATGAACGGCCGTGCCGTTCAGTGGAACGACAAGGAGCTCGAGCTCAAATGGGCGCGCGACGAGCTTCCCGAGATTCCGATGTGGGTCGCCGGCTACGGGCCGAAGGCGCTCGCGGTCGCGGGACATGTGGGCGACGGCGTGATCATCCAGCTTGCCGACCCGGTGATCATCCAGTGGATCATGGACACCGCCCGCCGCGCCGCCGAGGAAGCAGGCCGTGACCCGAGCGAGCTCAAGTGCATCGTCGGCGCGCCGAGCCATATCTCCGACGACATCGAGGACGCGCGCGAGCAGTCACGGTGGTTCCCGGCGATGGTGTCGAACCACGTCATGGACCTGATCGAGCGCTACGGCGAGGACTCGGACATCCCCAAGGACCTGACGGACTTCGTCAAGGCGCGCAAGTTCTACGACTACGAGGAGCACTCGCGCGTCGGCGCGAAGCACGGCGAGTTCGTGACGGACGAGATCGTCGACCGCTTCTGCGTGCTCGGCACCGCCGCCGATGCGACGGCGAAGCTGAAGGAGCTCGAGTCGATCGGCGTCGACCAGTTCAACGTCTACCTGATGACGAAAGGGCAGGAGCAGACGCTCGTGGCGTACGGCGACGAGATCATCCCGCAATTCAGCGGCGTCGAGCCGACCCTGCCGGGTGCGCGAGCGCCCTCGATCGATCGACCACGCGACTAGGCTCCCAGCGTGCCTACGCTCCTGGTCTTCGGCGCCCGCAACCTCGGCCGGGTTCTCTGCCGTGAGCTCGCAGCCGACGGCTGGCGCATCGCAGCCGTCGCCCGGACGGAGGAGACGATCCTGACGCTCCGCGACGAGGTGCCCGAGGCAGTCGGCCTGCTCGGTGACGCGGCCGTGGCGAGCGACGTCGAACGGATCCTTGCCGACGTCGGCGACGTCGACCTGCTCGTCAACGCGATCACGACCTTCCCGAGCTTCGCCGGTCCCGTCCACGAGGCACCGCCCGACGCGCTCGACGCCTACGTCGGCGCCCTGCTACCGGGCATCTTCAACGTCCTGCGTGTCGGCGGCCGTATCCTCGCCGGCCAACGTCACGGCACGCTCGTTCAAGTCACCGGCGGCTCGGCCCGGCGCGGCAACCCCGGCCGGGGGCCCTGGGCGGCGGCCGCGTTCGCGACGCGGGCGCTCGTGCAGTCGCAAGCGGCCGAGCTCCGAGACCAAGGCGTCCACGTCGCGCTGCTGATCGTGGACGCGATCATCGAGAGCGAGAAGACGAAGCACTGGCTCGAGGACGAGCCCCCGGAACGGTCGGCCTCGATGGAGGACGTCGTGAATGCGATCAGGTATCTCCACGAGCAAAGCCCGCGCGCGTGGACGCACGAGCTCCAGCTCACGCCGGCGCTCGAGCGCTGGATTCCCTAGGAGAGACCGCCGATACCATGGCCGTTCGCGGCGCCGTGGCCGAGTGGTTAGGCAGAGGCCTGCAAAGCCTCGTACACCAGTTCGAATCTGGTCGGCGCCTCTTCGAGGAGGGCTGCCCTCGACTTCTTCATCCGGCCTTGGCCTTTCCGACCATTCTCATAGCGAGCCGGAGCATGGCTGGTCCGTGGAGCCGGATGTCGTACCACAGCACCGCCTCGAGCGGCTGCACGTTGCCAGCAGCGCGAGGCGGTAAGCAGGTCCAGACGCTCACTCCGTGAATCGCCTCGTTCACGTAGATGGGTCGGCCGTCGATCACGCCTCGCCGCGGCCACCGCTGGGACGTCCTGTTGGGGCAGTCGACTCGGTCGGCGCCGGCGTAGACAGTCCAAGTGATCCTGGCGAAGAGGCTGTCACGACCGAACGCGACGCTGAGTTGCCTTCGGTCGTCGTAGCCCGGTTGCGCACGGGCGGCGAAGGTCCAGTCGCTGTAGATGAAGCCGCGCGGAAGCTCAGCGGGCATGAGCAGCGGCCGACGAAACGCCCGCGCCATCCGGGCGACCTCGCTCCGTGACGGAAGCTCAAAGCGTGCCCCGAGCGCGCTCCCGCGCGGGGCCGCGTGTGCGCTCGCCACCATCCGCTCCAGGTCGAGCGCGCGCAGCCGTCCGGCGTCAGCTCGCTGCGTGACGCTGATGGTCAGCCTGCGTAGCAGATCGAACCCGGGTGCCCAGCGTCCCGAGACCGCGATGCACGCCCATGCTGTCTGGAATGTGCCACGCTTGCGGTAGAAGATCGCACGACGATTGATCACAGCAGCAGGCCGCCGCCTTGTGCAGACAACGCCGGCGCGCGTCCGATCGATTTGGTCTGGGTCAGATACCACCCAGTCGAGACGCGCCGAGCGGCGAACGAACTGCACGACGAGACGGTTGTCGTCGGTCCCACACGCACACGTTCCCGCCCACCAATGAGTAACAACCACCCCTTTCGGCGTCCAGCGCGGGAGGTAGGTGAGCGCGCCGCCCCACACGGCGGCGATCCGCCGCGCCTTCACAGGTGAAACGACTGCAGAGGGAACCACCGAACCTCCAGCCCAGGAGCGTCCACTGGCCGCGAGTGGAGGCACGCCTACCAAGGCACCGGCAACCGCGCCAACACCGAGGACCGCGACCACCTGGCGCACCATCACCCGACGTATCACATCAGCCACGGCGCAAGTTCCGCCGCCGGCGCGGGTCTGCTTCGGCAGGTGCACGTTCTCCACGAAGAGCGGGCAGATGCAGTCCTCGAGGCCGCGCGACGGGAGCACGCCGCGTGGACGGACCTCGAACGCGCCATCCGGCCGGATGCGGCGGACGAGGCAGCTATCCGCGCTTACAGAGAGCGCTGGCGGCTGGCTTCGCGCCGCCTGATCGAGGCGTTGGAGGCGCTAAAGAACGTTCGCCGCTGATTCGGCCTCCGTTCCGAGCAAGGCGACGCAACTCAAGCAAGCACCCGCATCACCCGAATTGGTGTTGAGCGGTACCCACCGCCCGCCGTCTGTCTAATCGCAGTCCGCCACAAAATCAGGAGTCTGTTCCATGTCGGAATCAGTCGCCGGAGTAGTTCGGCGTGAGCTGGGCGTGCGACCGCCGCTGCTCTATGCCGCCGTCGCGCTCTGGAGCACCTTTTACCTGCTGATCGCCCTCCACGGGGGCGCGGGTTTCGATTCGCACGCGTACTGGCTCACCCACAGGGGGATCCGTTACGCAGCCGACCCCGGCAAGCAGAACGCATACCTGTATTCGCCGGCGTTCGCGCACGCGATCCGGCCGTTGACGCTCCTTTCATGGCCGGTCTTCTCCCTGATCTGGGCCGCTCTCGCGACCGGCACGTACGTGTGGTTCGCCCGTTCAGCCGCACGCCGCTGGCGGGTAGCGATCTTCGCCCTCTGTCTCGGCGACATCGTGTACGGCAACGTCTGGTGGCTGTTCGCGCTGGCCCTCGCCTTCGGCTTACGGCGACCGGCGCTGTGGGCGATCCCCGCATTGCTGAAGCTGACACCTGCCGTCGGGCTGATCTGGTTTGCGGTGCGCCGCGAATGGCGCAATCTCGGCATCGCGACATCCGTTGCGGTCGCGGTCGCGGGCCTTTCCCTCGCCGTCGCGCCCCACGCCTGGATCGATTGGATCACGTTCCTCCGGCATGGCCACGAGCCCTGGTTTCCAGATCAGACGATTCCCCTACTGACGCGGGTTGCCGGAGGGTTCGCATTAACGGTCTATGCCGCGCGGAAGGATCGACCCACATTGCTGCCGGCGGCATTGTGGCTGGCCTCGCCGATGTTCTCGCTCAACGGGATCGCCGTCTTCGCCGTGCTGCCCTATCTGAAGGGCGATCGCCCCGTTCGAGTCGAGCGCGCCAGCGAGCCTGCTGAAGTCGCTCCGGCCATCGTCTGAGCACGATCTCCCGCCCCAGTCTTTTCTGACAAGATCGCGCGACGCCCAGATGCCCGAGTCGCTCGACTTCGCCCTGATCAAACGGCTCCGCGAGGTGCTCGACAGCCGACCCGCGACGGAGAGCGAGCTACGGCTGCTCACGGAGCAGGCCGAAGCGTGGGCGCTCACCGTCAGTGGGCAGCTCGAGTCGAGTGAGCGCCGCATCCGCCGCCTGAACCAGAACCCGGCCAGCTCGCTGGCGCAGATCGCGTCCGAGCTGAGGCGCGTCGAGCAACTGCGGCCACAGCTGAACGAGGTACGCACGCTGCTGGCCGACCTAGAGCAGCGTGCCCGGCAGGTCAGGACCCAATGGCTGTTGTCGCAGGCGACGTCGGCGAAAGCTAGCCGGCGACCAACCGGTCGCCCACAGTAAGACCGCGCTGCGCGGCCTCGCCCGCCGAAATCTCCAACACGCTCTTCGCACCCCGCGCACCGGCGAGGCGCCACGGCCGCAAGTCCGCTGCGATCTTCACGACCCGCAGGTCGCGGTCGAGGAAGACCGCATCGATCGGGAAGCGCATGAAGGCCATGTGCACCGACGATGCCGGCTTCAACAGGATTCCCTCGCCGCTCGGCAGTTCGCGCCGCCCGAGCAGGCCCCTCATGCGCGTGAGCGCCGTCTCCGCCAGGAGACAGCGCTCACACACGATGGTTCCGTCTTCGCGACGAAGCGCGACTGCTTGCAACTAGTACCCGATATGGATGTGGTTGTAGTGATCCGCCAGCGGGAACGACGGTCCACCGAGGCCGAGCAGCGAGATGACCTGCCGCGGCATGACCTCCGCCGGCAGCAACAGGATCTCACGAACGGCGTGCTCGGTGATGCCACCCGGCTCCTGATGGCCCTGAATCGAGATCCCGCCCAGGCCGGCGATGTCGACTGCGCGGCCGTAGATGTGGGCGGAGATGACGCCCGGCCGGGCGTAGAGGCGGTGGCCCGACACGAGGCAGGACACGGTGACCTGACCGAACGTCTCACGCAGGTAGGCGATCGTGGCCAGCACGCGGACATCGACCTTGTCGGCGACGATGTCGTTCCGGCCGCCTTCGTAGATCGAGACCATCGGATCGGACAGGATGCGCGTCGCGATCTCGGGCTTCGCGGCCTCGAGGCCGTTGACCAGCGCGTCCATGCCCACCGCGCGGTCGAACCGCGCAAGCGCCGTCGCCTTGTCGGCGAAGCGGGTGTCACCGGAGTACGCGACGATGCGTGCCCAGTCACCCTTCACGGGGCCGACAGAGTCGAGCCGCGTGGCGAGCCGATTGAGCGTGACACGGTCTGCGGGGCTGTGGCCGGAAGCTCCACGCGCGCGGAGGATTCCGAGCATCGTCGCCCAGTTGACGCCGGCGTTGCGCGCTGCCGACTTCAGGTTCGAGGCGAACCTGGGCGACAGGCGAAGCGTGGGCGGGGTCGGGTCGGGCAGCGGTGAGTTGAGCCAGACGGTGGCCGCGCTCTGCGGGCCCTCGATCTCCGGCTTCGGCGCCGGCTTGGTCTTCGGCAGCAACACGGCACGCAGATGCTCCGTGCGTGCGCGTGCACGCTTCGCCGCCCTCTGCTTCGGCGTGTGAGCCGCCGAGGCGCCCGGAGCAGACGCATCCGGTGCGGTCGACGACGAGTCGGAACCGCTCACCTGCGAGAAGCCCTGATCCGACGCGGCCCTTGCGGCCTCCGACGCCACTGCGGTCGGGTCCTGGGCCGCCGCGGCCGACTCGGCCGGAACAGACAGGTCGTGCGAGGCCGCCGCCGCCGTCGCGGCAGCTGCGGCCGAGTCGTCGGTCGCAGGCGCCGAGGCGTCAGCCGCGGGAGTAGCCGCGTCCGGCGCGGCGTCCGTGGTCGTCGTGTCGGCGAGGATCGCGGCCGCGTCGTCACTCGGAATGGAAGCCGTCAGCCGATCGCCGGCAACCGCTGCGAGCGACGCGCCCGCAAAGAAGAGGACGGTGAAGACGAACGTCGTAGCGAGCCGGCGCTTGCGCGACTTGGGCTCACGGGTGCCGTCCTCGGTCGGATCCGGCTTGCCGCCGAAATCCCAGTTTTCGTTGCGAATGAACCATCGTGGCATTGCCGTTAGCTCCTTCTGATCGAGCCCCTGGCCGCCACGAGGGGCGCGGATTGTGGCCTGTGAATCCATCCGCAGCCGCTTGCGGTCATCTGACTATCGAAGTCTGAGCGCGTGAACCCCTCCCTCACCTCAGGGAACCTCGGGGCGGATCACCCGCCCGAGGGATACGCGCAGTTCGCCGGCAACACGATGAATCGGACGAGCTTGAACCGTTAGGCGAAGCGGCGCGCCTCATCAGGAAAGGAATGCCAGTTGGCGCGTTCAGCAACTTCGCTCGAGGTCAGAGCCGCTTCACAACTCAGCCGCATCGTTTCCAGGCGCGCCCCGCGCGCTTCGAGTTGCCGAAAGGGGGTGAATCCATCGTGACGTTCACGGATCTGGTGACTTACCTCCGCGCACGCTTCAACATCGAGGAGGGTCAGACGATGGCCGAGTACGGCGTCGTGCTCGCCGTCATCACGGGTCTCGTCGTGATCGCAATCGGCCTCTTGTCGGGCGCGATCGCAGCCGCGCTTAACACCGTGCGGGGCTACCTGTAAGCCGAAGAGACCGGCTGGCTGCGTTTCGTAGCCACCCAGGTTGTAAGCGGGGCTCTCGCCGGTGGCGAGAGCCCCGCAGCCTTTTCAGAGACAACGCGGCTTCCCTCGCCTCAGGGAACTGGATTCGGATCACCCGGCCGAGGGATACACGCGGCCTCGCGGCCGCACGATGAAACGAGCGAGATTGACCGTCAGGCGAAGCGGCGCGCCTAAGAGAGAAGGGACTTCATCGCGTGCCAAGCAGCTTCGCCCGCAACCGAGTCGATTTCTTCGAGCCGCACCCACCCTCGCAGGGCGCCGCAGGCCCCGGAGTTGTCGAAGGAGGTGAATCAATCGTGACGTTCACCGATCTGGTCGCTTACGTCCGCGCACGCTTCAACATCGAGGAGGGTCAGACGATGGCCGAGTACGGCGTCGTGCTCGCCGTCATCACGGGTCTCGTCGTGATCGCAATCGGCCTCTTGTCGGGCGCGATCGCAGCCGCGCTCGACACCGTGCGGGGCTACCTCTAAACCCACCAGCCAACACCGGAAGCAAGGAGTTTCATCGTGCAACACGTCAGAAGGCGAATCGAACCGCTCATCGCGTCTCTCTCGCGTGAGTATGGCCAGGTAAAGCCGGACGCCACGGTGACGCTCTCGTTGATCAGCGGCACCTCGGTGCTCGCGTTCACGAAGCTCCCCGGCACTGCTGTAACAGCACTCGCAGGTTTGGTGCGGCTGTTCTTCTAGCCGCCCAATGAGTAGGCGGGGCCCTCCCCTCGCAGCGAGGGCCCCGCGAACTTCCGAAGGAGACACTTGCCGCACGCGACGAACAATCTGAGAGACGAACGAGGACAGACCATGACGGAGCTCGCACTGGTGCTCCCGCTCCTCGTCGTGCTCCTTTTCGGCATCGCGCAATTCGGCATTGCGTTCAACAACTACCTGACCCTCACGGATGCGGCGCGGGCTGCATCACGTAAAGGCGCCGTCTCCCGAACGGTCTCCGATCCGAAGGGCACCTGCGAGGCGGCCGGGTATGCCGCCGGCACGAACCTCAACAACCCGGGGACGGATTTCAAGGTCACTTGCTCCTCCTCCTGGCTGCCCGGCACCGATCTGACGGTGACCGCGACGTATCCCTACTCGATCAGCCTCCTGGGCTGGGTCGTGTCGAGCGGGCAGCTCACTTCAACCATGAAGGAGCGAGTCGAATGACCCGCCGCAGAAACGACGAACGTGGTCAGACGTTCGTCCTGACCGTGATTTTCATGGCGATGTTGCTGGGTATGGCCGCCCTCGTCCTCGACGTCGGCTCCTGGTTTCGCGAGAAGCGTCAGCTTCAGTCGACCGCCGACGCCGCGGCGTTGGCCGGCGCCCAGGTGCTCCCCGACAGCTGGAGCGGGGCGAAATCGCTGGCGCTCGAGTACGCCGACAAGAACGGCGGCGGCGTCGGGAACGGAGACGTGAAACCTGACTCGACGTTCATCAACGGCGACACGATCTCGGTGACAGCGAAGCAGGATCAGCCCGGCATCTTCAGCCGGGTGCTCGGGATCACGACCGTCAACGTGCGCGCCGATGCGAGCGCCGTGCGCGGCAGCTTCACCGGCTGGGCCCTCGGGCTTGCGCCGTGGGTGATCGACAAGCCGAGCGTGAAGTACCAGGAGCTCATCACCTTCAAGGTCGAGTCGGGTGACCAGGCCTCCCCGGGCAACTTCGGCGGCGTCGACCTGCCCGTGAAGGAGAAAGGCTGCGGCTACGCCAGCGGCGGCAACGACTACTACGACATGATCGCGCGCAGGACGCACTCCTGCCTCGTGAACGTCAATCAGGACGTCCCGGTCGAGCCTGGCAACAAGGCGGCAACCGGTACGGCCGTCTCGGATCGCGGCGCGGTGAAGCCCTTCGACCCGTACAGCATCCTCACCACCGATGCGAACGGTCACCCGCAGATCACGGACTACAACAACCCGAACGTCGTCGTCATCCCGATCATCAAGACGTTCCACCAAGGGAGCTCGTCGCCGTTCACGG